>JAGCFY010000011.1 GCA_017649845.1 Paludibacteraceae bacterium | reverse complement strand
TGCTGTTTCAGGTTTGATTTCTGTACAGAAAGAACCATAACGGCTATTTCCAAACCGAGAAGGATTATTCCCAAAATAATTATTAAAGTCGTTTCATTCATACTATTTCTGTTTTGAAACAATCGTTCGAGGATCCCTAATCCGAGATTGGAAATCCGCTGCAAAGGTACTGCTTTTTGTGCAAATGTGCAATAGGGATTGAGAAACCGGTGTACAAAAAAAGAAACAGGTAATATCATAAATCATTAATTTACAATACTATTTATTTCTTTTTGAATAGTTGCCCGGTGTACAACTATTTAATCATTAGTACAATCGGCAAGTGGTCGGAAAAGCCGTCTTTCTGATAAAGAAAACCGTTGAAAGTACGTTTGGGTCTGAGACCGAGATATTTCTCATCCGGTTCTTGAATCCATTCGGCATCATAGATCCTCACTATGCCGAGGCTGTCTAAATTCGGCGAAATATAAAACTGGTCGAGGCAAGTCCATCGTCCTTGGTATTTATGTGTGCCGGAGGAGTTGGAAAATTCAGTCATTTGATTTCTCATTCCCCTGAGATCATTCTTTGGCGCACTGTTCATATCGCCCATGACAATAATTTTAGCCTCTGCCTGTGTCCTAAAAACCGAATCCACCGCTTGTTGCAAAACGTTTTTCGCCCGCTCCCTTTTCCATTCACTTTCTGCCGCTCCGCCTCGTTGGGAAGGTAGATGGCAGACGAAAAAATGGATTGTATCCCGCTTATCTACTTTTGCGCAGACATAGAGTATATCTCTCGTTGTTTCTGTTCCCAGATTCACATGTATAGGTCTTGTGCATAAGGTATCAATCCTACTCTTCTTATAAACCAAAGCTACATCTATTCCGCGGGAATCCGGACTCTCGTAGTGTACAAAATCATATTCTCCGCGCCGGAGTGTATTACAGAGTCTTTTAACGCACAAGGCATTTTCCACTTCCTGCAATCCGACCACATCCACTCCATTCCATTCGCCGATATTTGTCAATACGCGTGCTATATTCTCTTCTTTTCGGTAATAACGCGTATAACTCCAATGCCGTTCACCTTCCGGCGTCCATTCAATATCTTCTTTCGGCTTCCCAGCAACACTGTCATGTTCCGGATGAAAGAGGTTTTCCACGTTATAATTAACAATAATGAGAAATAGAATGTTCAGTAAATGCATATTAACTTAAGATCATGACAGATTTCTTCAAAGCGCTAATGAAAGTATCTACATCTTCTTTCTCGTTGTACAATCCGAACGATACGCGTACCGTTCCGGGAATACCTAACTCATCTATTAGCGGTTCGGCACAATGGTGTCCCGTTCGTACAGCAACGCCTTGTTGGTCAAGGAGAGTACCGATGTCAAAAGGATGGATGAGTGATGAGCCATTATAGATATTGAAGCTGATGACACCTGCTTTAGGTTGGTTGATAGCATATATCTTTATTCCCTCTATCTTGTTTAACTTTTGCTCGCAATATTCCGTCAACTCTTTCTCATGCGTCTCGATAGCTTCAAAACCAACTTTTTGAACATATTCAATAGCTTTCTGTAAAGCATATGAACCCACAAAATTAGGTGTGCCGGCTTCGAATTTATACGGTAGTTCATTATAGGTAGTACCACTCCATCGGACATGGTTAATCATTTCTCCTCCACCCTCGTGCGGAGGAATTTTCTCGAGCCATTCACGTTTGCCGTACAACACCCCGATGCCTGTAGGACCGTACATCTTATGTCCCGAGAAAGCCAGAAAGTCGCAGTCCAAAGCCTGTACATCCACTTTCATATGCGGAACACTCTGTGCGCCGTCAAGGCAAACAGGTATATTCTTTTCATGGGCCAAACGGATGATTTCCTCTATCGGTAGGATGGTTCCCAATACATTACTCACATGCGCAATAGAAACCAGTTTGGTCCGTATATTCAGCATACCCTTAAATGCCTCTATGTCGAGCGTTAAATCATCCCGTAATGGAATATGCCGCAGCACTGCTTTCTTGCGCTCACAGAGCATTTGCCACGGTACAATGTTAGAATGGTGCTCCACAGCGCTCACAATAATCTCATCTCCCTCTTGGATATACACTTCTCCATAACTGAATGCCAAGGCATTGAGGCTGTCCGTCGTACCTTTGGTAAAGATAATCTCATCAGCGCTTTGTGCACCTATAAAGTCTGCCACTTTGCGGCGTGCATCTTCATGTTTCATCGTCGCTACCTGGCTTAGATGGTGAACGCCCCGATGGATATTGCTATTCCAATGTGCATATGCCTCCATGATAGCATTGGTCACTTGCTGCGGCTTCTGGCTCGTAGCGGCATTATCAAGATACACTAATTGTTGGCCATGAACCTGCTCTTTCAGTATTTCAAAATCTTCTCTATTCATATGCTTCTTTATCGTTCAAAAAGGCGTAGAAGTTTCATTTTTAACTCACCAGCTTTACCTCCATATGGATGTTCGCGAAGCGGCAGATTAAACCACGTACTGCCCCGTAAAACCGTTTGCGGGTGAGTAAACTCTCTGAATCCCCATTCGCCATGATAAGCCCCCATTCCGGAATGGCCTGTTCCGTTAAACGGTACCCCTTTGACCATCATGTGAATACATACTTCATTGATACATCCGCCTCCGAACTGCTGGGTTTGCATTACGCGTTTAGCCCATTTAATATCTTTCGTAAACAAATACATCGCTAACGGATGTTCCCGTTCGGCTATCACGTCCATCAACAGATCCGCTTCTGCATCTTTGTACGGAACAATAGGAAGCAAAGGACAGAATAGTTCATGCTGCACGATAGGTTCGTTGATATCCACCGGATAAATTATTGTCGGTGCATACTTCAGTGTCTCTTTTACTCCGTTTCCGCCGAAAACAATGCGCTCTTTGTATTCACCCGCTAATTTGGCACACTTCTCATATGCTGCGTCAGTTATTAATCGTGGGTACTCTTCGTTGGTCTCTGCATGTTCGCCTATTTGGTTTACAAGCGCTGCTTTCAGTTCCGCAATAAAAGCCTCAGCCACCTCTTCGGCAACGGCTATCTGATTGATGTTAATGCAAATCTGCCCGGCATTGGTCAGTTTGAAGAAAGCTATCTTGCGTGCAGCATCTTTTAGGTCCGCATCCTTACGAACCACGCACCAGTTTCCGGTCTCGCCGCCTAACTCCAGTGCTACCGGCGTTAAGTTCTTTGCCGCCTCGGCCAACACGTGCTTTCCTACCGCCGGTGAACCGGTATAGAAAATCTTATCCCATCGTTGTGCCAGACACATATCTGCCACATCATGCCCTCCATCTATCAGCGTCACATATTGAGGAGGAAAGAGTTCAGCAAAGAACTTCTTCAGTACAGCCGTGCAGGCTGCAGATTTGGAACTGGACTTGATTACTACCGTGTTTCCTCCGCACATAGCTGCGGCCACCACGCCTATAGTTAACAAAATCGGAAAATTGAACGGACTGATTACTAATGATACGCCGTATGGCATCTTATATACTTTGGTGATGATACTCGGGAAGCACATTAGACCGCTGAAATGAATCTCCGGCCTTGCCCATCTCCTCAGTCCGCCAATGATTTCATTTATCTCGGTAATGATGGGACCAACATCGCAAAGATAAGCCTCTACTTGGCTGCGGCCCAGGTCTTGTGCCAGTGCTTTCTCAAACTCATCGGCATGAGCAATCACAGCTGCTTTCAGTTTCTTCAGTTGAGCAATTCGCCATTTGACGGGAAGCGTTTCTCCTGTTCGAAAGAATGACCGTTGTGCTTCCACTATTTTGCGGATAGATTCTTCTGTATAACTCATCGTATCAAGAGGTTTGTTTATGTTAAGACATATTATACGTTATAGGTTAAACATGCCTATTATTTTGCGTAGGTAATTAGGGTCTCCGAAATCTCGGAATCCGGTATCTTTCTGATTGAGTGTCTTGATAGCTTGCATGTCTGCAGGGGATAGGCTGAAATCGAAGATATCGAAGTTAGCCGCCATGCGCTCTTTATGCATGCTCTTCGGGATAGCGACAATATCTTGTTGTGTCAGCCATCTAAGCGCCACCTGAGCGGGAGTTTTGCCGTATTGCGCACCGATTTTTGTTAGCACAGGGCTTTTCAGTAAATCCTCTGAACCTTGTCCTAATGGTCCCCAAGCCATCATTTTGGTATCATACCGCTCCATTTCCGGTCGAATGGTCTGTTGTTGCGCTAACACGCAGCATTGTAACTGGTTCACCGCCGGTTTGATATCTACCACGGACGCAAAATCATAAAACCGGCATGCCTGGAAATTACTTACGCCTATAGCCCGAGTCTTGCCTTCTTTGTAAGCCTTTTCCATCGCCCGCCACGAACCGAATACATCGCCGTAAGCCTGGTGAATGAGCAGTAAATCAACATACTCGGTCTGTAACTTACGCAAACTCTCCTCGATGCTCCGTGCGGCTTTCTCTTCGCCTGCATTGGTTATCCACACTTTGGTAACAATAAAAATATCTTCCCGTTTGATGCCGCTCTTAGCAATAGCTGCACCTACGCCTTCTTCATTGCCGTAGGCTTGTGCGGTATCAATTAACCTGTACCCCACTTCTAACGCCTCACGAGTGCAGCGCTCTGCTTCCTCCGGCGGCACTCGGAATAATCCGTAACCCAATACAGGCATTTCCACGCCGTTGTTTAACTTAATCGTTTGCATATTCATAAATTCATTATATAAATTTTTTGCATCTTTTATGTAGCTTTGCAGAGTGCCATCACGTGAAATGTAGCTCCGCGAAACAGCTTCATGGCTTGTAGGCAACTCTTCATCGTCTCACCTGTGGTAATCAGGTCGTCAACAACCAGTATATGTTTGTGATACAGTTGTTCGGGATGGTTCACTTCAAATGCATTTGCTACATTGCTTTTCCGTTCTTCTCCTTTCTGCAAGGCCTGTTTCGGGGTGTTTCTCTTTCGTGTCACATGAGTCGTGTCAACCGGTATTCCTGTCACGGAACCAATACCCGAAGCGATATATTCTGACTGGTTATACCCGCGTTCTCGCAGACGTTTAGGGTGCAGAGGCATAGGTATTATAACATCTATTCCGTCGAAAAAACCGGCATACTGAAACTCCATAGCTGCTTGGCGTCCCATGTAAAAACCGATATCCGGTCTGTCGGCATATTTCATCTGGTGAATCATGGTCTGGATAGGGTGGTTTTTCTCGAAAAATAGAAAAGCCGCAGCGCTATTGACATGCATCACCTTGGAAGCCTTCACCATATCGGCCGGTTGGCCTAATAATGCCATTTCCGTCTCATTCTGGCGCTGCTCGGCTTGTTCTGTACGAGGCAAATCCGCCAGACAGGTATCGCATAATACGTGCGCTATGTCGCCTATGTACGCCCCGCACATGGCACATGTCTTCGGGTAGAAGAGACTACACAGCGCTTGACGTATGATAGAGGACATAGAGAATGATTACCGTTTGTTCATCAGCATTCCTTTTTCCCATTTCAAGGTAGGGTAGGTCTTCTTGAGATATTTCTCAGCCTCACCAATACCGCTGCTGCCGCTGGTGGCAAAAGGTATCAAAGTTTTCCCCTCTAATTGAGGCAGGTTATTGTCTATCCATGAGTTGATGATACGAGGACATATGCCCCACCAGATCGGGAATCCTATGTAAATAGTGTCGTACGGCATGATATTCGTACAGCGTTTGATACTCGGGCGGGCTTCCGGCTCACGCATCTCCACCGATGAGCGGGATTGCTCGTTTCGCCAGTCCAGATCGGCTGCGGTGTATGGTTCTGACGCCTCAATCTCCCATAATACTGCCTTATGCTGTTTGGCGAGTTTTTCCGCTGCAGCTTTGGTAGTACCGGTAGCGGAGAAATAAGCAACCAGGGTCTTTTGTTCCGCAAAGGCAGTCATGGATAATACTGCCAGCGCCATGGTAATGAATTTTCTCATATTGTTGATTTTTTATGGTTTGTAATAACTCTCTTCCAATATCTTTTGTGCATCGCCTTCGGCCATCAGGTCTTGCAGCGTCACTGTTTCATTATGCTCCATATAACTCTGAGCGATGCGCCATCCGAGCCAGATACCGAGTCTTCCCGGCGCGTCCTGCGATATCTCTGACGTAAACGGACCATCGTTTAGATAACCAGTCAACACCAGACTTTCCGTCTTAAACAAATCCCTTTTGTCCATCACCAGATGCCAGATAGCCCGTTCGTTCTTTACGCACCAGTCCCATTGCTCTTTGGTCCATCCCATCACTTCATAGCCTTTTAAATCACTGAAGATCTGCGCCACCAAGTACATCACTTTGCCGCGGTAAAGCATCTGGTCAAGCAGCCGGCTTTTTGTGCTGGTGTAGGGTAGGGTTCGGAATAAATAAGCACTCACCACATCCACCGGAATACACTCCTTGCGCATCGTCTGTTTCTGATAGTCATACACTACGCGGTTGTAATATTCATAATCGCTTCCCAAATACATGTCTGCACCTATTCCTATCAGCTCGTCCCCAAAATAGATAGGAGTCTGAAAACCCGAGATAAACATGTAGAAAGAAGGCACTTCCTTTTCGGGATAGAGCCATTTGATCCGTGCAAAAGCCTTACCTATGGTCTTTTCCAAATCGCTTACGTCTGCAAACACTTCCTGCTCGCGTGCATTGGTCTGCTTGAATCCGTACAAAGTATCGTTTAGGAACTCAGGCAGCTGTTGTTCCAGGAACGTTGTGTCCGCACTCGGTATCCCTAAAATATCTTCCACCCAAAGCGGCATAAATGCCGGATATTCATCGTACAAAACGCGTATATCATGTGCCACGCTCGCTTCGTGCACATTCATGATTGCATTGTCAAAACGCACAATTTCAATCTCTTGCGGCTCTATGTCTTTCGGAAAATAAACCCGCTCTTTTTGGCAAGCGGTCATAATGGCCAGACAAACTATAAATAAACCAATCTTTTTCATTATTCCAATGCAAAATTAACAGGAACGGTATATTTTACACGAATAGGCTTACCCCGTTTTGTACCGGGTTTCCATTTAGGCATAGAGCGAAGCACGCGTATAGCTTCTCTGTCCAGAAGTGGATGGCCGCCGCTTCGAACAACTCTGACGTCCTCTATCTTTCCGTTCTTGGCTACAGTAAATTGACAAATGACTCGGCCCTGTATGCCTTTTTTTTGACATTCTTCTGGATATTGCACCGATCTGGAAAGGAAATACAGAAGTTCCCCTTGTCCGCCCGGATATTCCGGCATAGTCATGTAGGGAGTGAAATTCTTAGGCGTTTCTTCGGTAATATTTCCTGCTTCATCGTAAAAGGTGAGCGAATACGTATCCTTTTCCCCTCTTATTTCAAGAAACTGCACCGAACCATCGGGAAAATACCCTGTCCGTTTATAAGATTCCTGCTTCTTTTCCGCATATGAAAGCAGCACTTCTTCCTGTATCTTTCCGTCCGGATACATCAGTTTTTCAGATACAGGATAGCTGGTTGCTTTGCTGTTTTTATCATCATAGAACAAAGCGTAAACATCTGTTTCTTTGATCGTTCCATTCGGGTAATAATAGCATTGTTCGCCTTTTTTTGCCCCGAATTCATTCCCCGAGGCAATTCGCTTTAGAAGAGCATGCAATGTCTGGTCTTTTTTGTCGTAAACAGCAATCGTAGCGATATTATCATCATTGATACTTTTAACCACACCGTAATAAACCGCTTTCTTAATTTTCTTAGCGGGCATGATTTGGTAGTCCTGATTGTAGAACAATGTATCTCCGGTCAAATAGGCCTTTACCTCGTCTGCCGCTGCATTAATTAACGGAACCACGGCTAAAACCAGTCCGTAAATAATCTTTTTCATAATGATATTAGTTTGTCTTTTCAATCACGCCGTCTTTTATCTCTATCACTCTGTCCGCTATGCCCGCTAACTCTTTGTCATGCGTCACAAGCAGGATGGTCTGTCCGTATTCTTTTCTGAGTTTCAGCAGCAGGTCGCTTAGCTCTTTCTTGTTTTTCTCATCCAAACTTCCGGTTGGTTCGTCAGCCAAAATAATATCCGGACTCATCATCAGTGCCCGAGCTGCGGCTACACGCTGTTTCTCGCCGCCGGACAACTCATTCGGCTTGTGGTTCATTCGTTCTGCCAAACCCAACTCACGCAGCAGTTTCTCTGCACGAACTTGGTATTCCGATTCTTTCTCACGGGCAATCATGGCAGGAATGCACACATTCTCTATCGCCGTGAACTCAGGCAGTAACTGATGGAACTGGAAGATAAACCCGATATGTTTGTTCCGGAACGCTGCCAACTCCTTGTCTTTCATACCGGACACATCCGTTCCTTCAATCAGCACTTGTCCTTTTGTCGGACGGTCTAATGTTCCGATGATCTGGAGCAGGGTAGTCTTGCCGGCGCCGGACTTGCCCACGATGGCAACAATCTCACCTTTCTCTACTTTCAGGTTCACTCCTTTCAGCACTTCCAACTCGCCGAACGACTTCCATATGTCTTTTACTTCTATCATTGCGTACTACTGTATATTTGTGTCCTTTCGATTTCTTACTTGGGTATCTTGAACTGTCCTTTTGATTTCTTTACCCGGGTATCTTGATACCTTTGCCGCTGCAAAGGTACTGCTTTTTTGTGATATATGCAAGTATTATGCCCTTTTTTACTGATTTTACCGACTTCGATAAGTTCACCGCCTTTGTATTTTTTAAATTTTAATGTCATCTACAGACTTGGCTATTTTGGCTGAAGCAGTACCAAAATGAACCTGCAAAAAGACAGCGAAACGGGTAAAAAATGAAACAGCATAAAGGGCGTTTAAGGGTAATCCTAGACTTTGTTCGTGAAATACACGTGTAACTTATTTGTATTCAATTATTTACAGATACATGAAATTTAGGCAAAAAAGACCTTTTTTGCCATTTCAATTGCCATTTTTACACAAAAAAATCCGCATAACAGCGGAAATTTGACCTTTTAAAAATATTATTTTTTATGAATAACCAGGCAGAGTATCAGTACTAAAACATAGTACGTCATAACCATTCCTTCACCCACATGAGCGGCTATGGTACTGCCGGGAAGAGACTCAATCCAACCTACTGAATGATTCATCAGCCATGCGAAGAACGAGGTGATTTTGGTAAACCAGACTCCTGCCCAAGAACTACCTAACGCAATACTTACCAACCCGCAAGGCACTAAGAATGTAGCGATTGGCAGCACTATCAAATTGGTCAGTAGAAAATAAGTGCTCGCGTATCCGAAATAATACATAGTTAGCGGCAAGGTTCCTATTTGGGCAGCTATCGACACAATGACAGTACCTATAACCCACGCATATAAGCGCCCGGAAAATCCTCGCATCTTCGTTCGGGGAATTCTTTTCTCACACCATTTGGCTATCAGAACGATAGCTATTGTGGCCGTGAAACTCAACTGAAAACCGACACTCCATAGGTCCAAAGGACGTACCAGCAGAATCAGTAGTGCTGCTGCAGCGATGGAGTTCAACGTCAATCCTTGCCGGTAAAACATCCTGCCAGCTTCTACAATCGATACCATGATTACTGCCCGCACGACGGAAGGAGTCAAACCGGTTAACCATGCGTAGCACCACATTACTGCGATGATAATAATACTGATCACGCACCTGCCTGCCTGATTCTCATATCTCGGTTTGATTCGTCCGCCAAGAGTCAGCAGACTCATCACCAAAAAATAAATGATGCCTGTATGCAAACCGCTTACCGCTAACACATGCGCAGCTCCGGAGGACTGAAAACGATGTCGTAATTCAGGATCTAAATCTTCCTTGTATCCCAAAGTCAGAGCACCAACTGTCGCCAGTTCGTCGCCTTCTAATCCCGCATTCTGCAGTCGTCCGTACAGCCGTTTCTGGAGCGGCTCTCGGTACTCCTTGTACGGTTTGACTTGATAGCGGGAAACAAATGCGGAACCGATAATTCCTTGCCGCAATAAATATCGATGGTAATCAAAATCACCGATGGAATCCACACGCCGTATTCTTGTCTGCGCAACAATCGTATCGCCGGCATGCAACGCACTTTCTACGCTGTCCTGCAAAGTACTTTTTACGCTGTCCCGCAAAACATATACATACACTTTTCCTCCGTAGGTGCTTGCCTCAAAACGCTCGCATTTGGCGGTACTCTTGTTTTCGCTTGTCAGCACAAAGGTATGTACAAGCAAACTGTCATAAACCGCCTTTTCTTCCGGATACAACACACCCGTTCGTTCGCATAATAATATTGCCGCTACCAGAGGAAGCAGCAATACTATCATCGGATATGCCCGTATCTTCTCCAGCATTTTGAAATATCAAATCATCCGTCAATTTTCAATAACCACTTGTCAATCGTCAATTGTCAGTTGTCGGTCACCGTTTGGCATAGGCTCTATCTTTACCCACACGGTATTTTCCGGCAGTAGTGGTTCGATGATTTCCGGCCACTCAATAAAACAGTACTTGCCGGAATAAAGATATTCCTCCGCTCCAAAATCAATAGCTTCCCGTATATCTTTTAACCGATAGCAGTCAAAATGATAGACTTCTCCTTTATACGGCTGTTCCACGTCATACACATTGACGATAGCAAATGTCGGACTGTTTACCACATCCGCGGTACCCATCTCCTCGCATAACTTTTTGATGAACGTCGTTTTACCTGCTCCCATTTTGCCGTCAAATGCAAAAACCCGACGCGGCTCACACTCTTTCAATAGTGCTATCGGACTGACTGTTGTATTTTTCTCATCCAGCAACAAAAGGTTGCATTTCTCGTCTTTTTTAACTATATAACTACGCATGTTCTTGCTTTTTATTCGATTCTCAGAGACTTATTTTAGCCTGAATTTGTGCATAAATCGCTGATCCTCTGCGTTTTCCGAGTAATTTAACCCATTCTTCCTCTGTTGCTGTTCTAGCGCGTTTCACGGAACCGAAATGAGTCAGGATTTTTTGCTTTGTGGATTCGCCAACTCCCTGTAAATCATCGAGTTGGCTATGAATCTGGGCTTTGCTGCGCTTCTTTTTGTGATAAGAAATGGCAAATCGGTGCACTTCGTCTTGTATTCCCGTCAGGAGTCGGAACACTTCGCTCGTGACAGGCATGCTGATCTCCATGGGAGGAAAACCAAATAGAAGTGTCTGTGTCCGGTGTTTGTCATTTTTCTTCAATCCCGCAATGGGAATTTGTAACCCTAACATATCTTCGACTGCTTCCCGGATGGCATGCATCTGACCGATACCACCGTCGGCAATGATTAAATCAGGCAGTTGTGATCCTTCGTCGATCATATGCTGGTATCTCCTTCTTACCACTTCGCGCATGGAAGCATAGTCGTCTGCGCCTTCGACCGTCTTGATCTCAAACCGTTTGTAATCGCTTTTGCTTGGCTTGGCCATTCGATAAACAACACAGCCGGCTACGGCATTAGTACCTTGTATATTCGAGTTATCGAAGCAATCGATCCAACGAGGCAGAGTAGGCAGGTCCAGCATCTTTTGCAACTCTGTCAAGATCCGCACACCTCGTTGTTCGGGATTCAGTTTGTCTTCTTGTTTTAGCCGGTCTAATTTATATTGCCGCACGTTCTGTATCGCTAAATCAAGCAGTTTTTTTCTATCTCCGCTGAGCGCAATATGTACATGCAGCGTTTCATCAAATATCTCCGGAATGAACGGAACAATTACATCTTTTGTATCGCTTTCCAGTCTTTCTCTCAATTCCATCATTCCCATTGCCAGCATTTCTTCCTTTTCTTCCTCCATTTTGCGGCGGTATTCGATTGTCTGACCTTGCACGATAGAACCGTTATGTACATGCAGCATGGAGATATAGACGCGGTCATTTTGTTCGTCAAAACCGAATACATCTACATCTCGTGCACCGGTATTACTGATGATAGTCTTGCTCTTAAATTGCTCCAGAAGTTCGATCTTGTGTTTGATCTCAGCGGCCTCTTCGTATTTCATTTCTGCCGATTTCATCGACATTTCTTCTTCCAACTGCCTTCCTAAATCCAAAGCATCACCTTTAATCAGTTTGCGTGCTTGCTCAATCCATTCCTGATAGGTTTCTTTTCCTTTGCCTTCACAGATACCGCAGCAATTTTTCAAATGATACTTAAGACATACCCGCACTTTCCTTTTCTCGATGGAATCGGGAGTTATTGGCATATTGCAGGTGCGGATAGGATATAACTTATGGATGAGTTCCAATACCAAATCAACGGTATTCCCAAAACTGTAGGGGCCGTAGTACTCGCCTGCTTTCTTATTGATGGTTCTGGTTTTGAAAATTCTCGGGTAGGCTTCTTTGGTGATACAGATAGAAGGATAGCTCTTTCCGTCTTTTAATAAGATGTTGTAATGTGGCTGGTATTGCTTGATCAAGTTATTTTCCAGTAAGAAAGCATCCTGTTCGCTCGCTACCACAACATATCGGATATCCGCTATATGGGCAACTAACTGGCGTGTTTTGGAAGATTGATGGTCTTTGTTGAAATAACTGTTTACCCGCCGGTGCAGGTTCTTTGCCTTACCTACATAGATGATCTGCCCGTCCTTATCAAAGTACTGGTACACACCCGGACTCTCCGGAATGCGTTTGAGCAACAAGGCAATATGATCATCTTTCGCTTTCGCCATTCAGCAAAGAATATTTTTCTTTATTCATCCACCTCTATCCCAAAGAGACAGTCGACATCATCGGCTTTGCCTTCCAATACTTTCCGCCCGTTCAATCCCTCCAACTCAATAATGCAATTGACGTAAATCTTTTTTACTCCTAATTTTCTAACTAGTTCGATAGCAGCAGCCATCGAGCCTCCTGTGGCCAAGATGTCGTCGTGCAGAAGTACTACGTCATTCTCATTCAATGCATCTTTATGCATTTGGATAACATCTACGCCATACTCCTTGGCATAACTGACTTCAACAGTCTCTGCTGGTAATTTACCCGGTTTGCGAATAGGTACAAAACCAGCTCCTATCTCCATGGCTACAGCCGGAGCCAAGATGAAACCACGAGACTCAATACCTACCACTTGGGTAATACCCAGATCTTTGTAGCGTCTCACTATCTCATCCCGCATCCAACACAAGCATTCCGGCTTGTCCAGAGCGGTCGTGATGTCTTTAAACTGTATGCCTTCAATTGGAAAATCAGGCACGTTGCGGATAGCATTTTTAACTTCTTCTGCTGTCATATTATTTTTGTTTTTTATTACTTTATGTTCCACGTGAAACAAATCAAGTAGTTTGCTTTGCAAACTAAAATGAATTATCTACCCATTAAAACGAGCAATACGCTAACATCATTCGGGCTCACGCCGGGTATGCGTTGGGCTTCTCCAATGGATTTCGGGCGTATTCTGCTTAGCTTCTGACGCGCCTCGGTACTTAAACTTTGTACCTCTTCATAATTAAATGTGTCAGGAATGCGTATCTGATCCAAACGCTGCAGCTTGGCGGCTTCCGTTTGTTCGCGTTTGATATATCCCGCGTACTTGATCTGGATCTCGCAACTTTCTACGATTTCATCGGATAGTTTGCATATTCTCTCTTTTAATTCCGGCAATACATCGGCCAGTGTCTTGATAGTTACTTGCGGACGAAGAATCAGTTCGCTTATCTTGCATCCCTCATGCAGCGGAGAACTCCCGATGGATTCTAACCAGCCGTCAATAGTCCCTTTGCGGACAGTTGTAGTTTGCATATACCCGATGAAATCGGCGCAACTTGTTTGTTTTTGACGTAGCAAATCGTATCGTTCGCGCTCTGCCAGTCCCATCTCATAACTGCGTGCTGTGAGTCGTTCATCGGCATTATCTTGTCTCAGAAGGATTCTGTATTCGGCTCTAGAGGTGAACATGCGGTAAGGTTCGTCCACTCCTTTATTTACCAGATCATCAATTAGCACACCGATATAACTCTCGTCCCGGCTCATCGTAAGCGGATTGCCTCCGTGCACGTTCAGATGCGCGTTAACTCCTGCTACCAAACCTTGTCCTGCAGCTTCTTCATAACCTGTTGTACCATTGATCTGACCTGCGAAAAACAGATTTTTAATCTGTTTAGTCTCTAATGTGTGATGCAATTGGGTGGGATCGAAGAAATCATATTCGATGGCATATCCGGGGCGATATAATACCACATCTTCCAGACCTTTCACGGTTCTGAGACCCGCCAGTTGTACCTGCCAAGGAAGAGAACTGGAGAAGCCGTTTACATAATATTCGTTACTATCCACTCCTTCAGGTTCCAGGAATAGCTGGTGCGCTTCTTTGTCGGCAAAAGTAACGATTTTGGTTTCTATACTCGGGCAATAGCGTGGCCCGATACTTTGGATTTGTCCGTTGAAAAGGGGAGAATCTGCTAATCCTGCGCGCAGCGCTTCATGCGTCTGAGGATTCGTATAAGTAATCCAGCATGGCATCTGTTTGAGTTCGCGATGCACGGTATTCAAGTAACTGAATTGATGCCAGTCATTATCTCCGTCTTGCCGAGTCATCTGGTCAAAATGGATTGAGCGGGCATCTATTCTGGCCGGTGTGCCGGTTTTCATTCGGTCACTCTTGAATCCCAGTTCTACCAGTTGTTCAGTAATGCCATAGGAGGCGGGTTCTGAGATTCTGCCGCCTTTCACTTGAGTCTTACCACAATGCATCAGTCCGTTCAGAAATGTGCCGTTGGTAAGAACCACGGCTTGTGCTTTCATCTCAATGCCTAACATGGTCTTTACGCCACATACCTTATTATCTTTGATAATAAGAGATGTTACGATATCTTGCCATAGATAGAGGTTTTCAGTATGTGATAGCACTTTGATCCATTCCTCGATAAACCGTTTTCTGTCGCTCTGACTGCGCGGACTCCACATAGCAGGTCCTTTGCTTTGGTTCAGCATGCGGAACTGAATGGCACTTCGGTCTGTAACGATACCCATTTGTCCGCCGAGTGCATCTATTTCCCGCACAATCTGCCCTTTGGCAATGCCTCCAACAGCAGGATTGCAACTCATTTGCGCAATCTTGTTCATGTCCATCGTGATGAGTAGTGTCTTGCTGCCCATGCGCGCCGCGGCACTGGCCGCTTCGCATCCTGCGTGTCCGGCTCCCACTATGATTACATCATATGTAAACTCATTATTCATTTTTTCTTTCTACCTATCGTATGTCCCCGATGATGCCATCCCAATACTCCGCTAAAACTATTGGCGTGAATAGTCCTCAACCGTGGCATGAATGCATTTTCCAGGTGACCTCGGTACGTAATTTCTCCTGTTTGCGGGTGAACGATCAGGCCGATGATATCAAACCGAGGTGTTTTTTCTATTTTATGATATTTTATGTAAGCGTTGGCCGCAGCAGTCATCCTTCGTTTTTTATTCTCATCCACATATTCTTCTGGCATTCTGTTTCCAAACGTAGATGTACGTGCTTTGACTTCCGCAAACACAATCTCGGTCTTGTTGGCAGCGATCAGGTCTACTTCCAAATGCCCCATTCGCCAGTTGTGCTCCAAGATCTTAAATCCTTTTGCTTCCAGCATTCTGGCGGCTTCCGTCTCACCGATAATTCCTATGGGATCTGTAACAAACATACTCCTATCTAAGTTGCTCCATACGAGCAGCGTCCAGCCGTAGCAGGATAAATAGCAATAGCGTAAAGCCCCATAATGAACTACCGCCATAACTAAAGAACGGTAGCGGGATACCGATTACCGGCAGCAATCCCAATACCATACCTACGTTAATCGTAAGATGGAAAAGGAAGATACTCGCCACCGCATAAGCATATATCTGAGTTGTCACGTTGCGTTGCCGCTCCGCAATCTCTATCAGTCTCAGTATAAAGAACAGGTAGACTATCAGCACGCCGAGCGAACCTACGAATCCCCACTCTTCTCCTACGGTGCAGAAGATGAAGTCTGTATCTTGTTCGGGCACAAACTGCAGTTTTGTCTGTGTTCCCTTGAGGTATCCTTTTCCGAAGAACCTTCCGGATCCTACCGCTATACGCGCTTGATTAACATTGTATCCTGCTCCTGCCGGATCTTCTTTCATACCCAAAAGAACTTCAATACGGATACGTTGGTGGGGTTGCAGCACTTTGTTGAAAACGAAATCGCAAGCATGCGTATAGCCGACACCAAACAATGTGAATGCTGCTACGAGCAGCAACAAATACTTGCGCCAGTAGATACTGACAAAGATATTATAAAAGACAAGTGCTACCACTATGCCCATTGAAACCCAGTCAAAAGGTACGGTGAACCATATGTTAACGATCAGGCAGATACCGTAGATCAGTGCCACACTGCCGGTTAATATAAGTGCCTGCCAGCGCATCCTGTGTTCCTTGCAGATAAAAAAGATCTCTATGACTGTCAGTATCAGCATGCAAGTTAAGATGCCTACGTTTCCGCTGCCGAGAGGCAATGCTAATCCTCCCCAGCGGATACTGATGATAAACAATGCTACAGCCGCTACACCTATCCATAGCACATAACCGCTCATGCCCTGACGATAGAAAACAAGAAGGAAAGCGGCAAAAACGAGCGCAGAACCTGTTTCTTTTTGCAGCACCATGATGATGAGTGCCGGTACACCAATTAGCACAAAAGGTACGATGAGATCGCGCCAAGTTCGTATCTTATAGTCATATCGTCCCATGTATTTGGCTACCGCTAGCGCTACAATACACTTGGCAAACTCAGCCGGTTGCAGATTGACAGGACCTAATGAGATCCAGGATAAAGAACCTTTGATATCATGGGCCAAGAAAGGCGTAGCCAATAGTAGTAATATCATCAGTCCGTATGCAATGTATGCAAGTACATCGTAGGTCTTGTAATCAATCATCAGCAATATTCCTCCCATTACCAACGAACCCATTATCCATGTGAATTGCTTACCGGCACGATTGGCAAAATCGAAGATACTCGTTTGGTCAAAAGTATAGCTGGCGCCATAGATATTAAGCCAACCGAAGAAAGTCAGTGCCAGGAAAAGACCGATGGTGATCCAATCGACATTCTGCAATATGTTACCACTTCTTGACGCTCTCATTCAATACACTGCTTGCGATCCGATGTTTCAGATCTTTTCGTTTCACTTCTCCTGTAAGGTATTGCTCCATCATCATGCTGGCTATAGGTGCAGCCCATGTAGCACCAAAGCCAGCATTTTCTACCACCACAGCTACTGCTATCTGCGGATTATCCGCCGGTGCAAACCCGATAAAGATGGCATGATCCCGTCCATGAGGATTTTGTACAGTTCCGGTTTTGCCGGCCATATGCAGACTATCAATCGCAAAATGGCGTCCGGTACCATATATCATCACACGCTGCATACCATTTTGGACTACCTCAAAATGTTTTTTATCGATATCCAGTTGATGAACATGCGCGAGCATGGAGTCATTTTTATTCAGATGCGGCGAGATATAATAGCCTCCGTTGGCGATAGTGGCAACCTGATTCGCCAGTTGCAGAGGAGTTACCAGCACTTCACCTTGCCCGATACTTAAAGAACGGATGGTGATGGCTTTCCATCCTATTTTGCCATAAGCCCGATCGTAATATTTGGTGGATGGAATACTTCCTGAAGACTGCTCTCCCAAATCCGTATCGGTAAACTTCTGCCCTAATCCAAACTGCATCACGGCCTCTCTCCATAACTCGTATCGATGTCTGAAATTCTCATTGTCTTTACCGTATCCGTCTTTCTGCAGCAGGTCACGGAAAGCGCACCAGAAATATGGGTTGCAACTTTGCTCAATAGCGCGATCCAAAGCCACAGGAGATCCATGGTGGTGCGTGCATTTGATAGGTGTACTACCCGGACCGGAACAGGGATAAAGGGTATTCGGTGTGATAGCGCCTTGTTCCAGACAGACAAGCGACTGAATAGTCTTAAATGTTGAACCGGGAGAATAGGTGGCTTGCGTGGCTCTGTTCAACAGCGGCTTGGTTTTATCGTTTAGCAGAATACCATAGTTTTTGCTTCGCTCTTTTCCTACCAGCACTTTCGGATTCCATCCCGGATTGGAAGCTAATGCCAATATCTCACCGGTCTTGGGTTCAATTGCTACGGCACTACCTATTTTGCCGGCTAGTAACTCTTCTGCCAGCAACTGTAATTGGATATCCAGCGTGGTGTACAAATCCGTTCCGGCCACAGCCGTTCTATCCATCTCTCCGTTCTGATAACTGCCTTGCATGCGCCCTTTGGAATCGCGCATGAGCACTTCTACACCTTTCTCGCCGCGCAGTTGTTTCTCGTAAGTCCGCTCCAATCCATCTCGCCCGGAGTAATCTCCCCGGGTGTAATAGTTATCGCGATCAATATCGTTCAGGTTCACTTCTCCTACGGATCCCAAGACATGTGCTGCAGCTTTATAGGTATAGTCCCGAAGCGTGCGTTTCTGGATTTGGATACCCGGATAGAAGACGAGAGATTCCTGCAAGGTAGCAATGTCTTCTTTTTTCAACTGGCCAATGAACACCTGCGGTGTATATTTGGAATACCCTCTGTTCTTCCGTTTATCTTTGATCTCTGCAATCCGTTCATCAAACTCCTCCCGTGTGATTTGCAGGCATCTGCAGAAACCGGTAGTATCCCAGTCTTTTCCCATATCACGCATAGTCATCGTGATTTCATAGATAGGTTGATTAAAAACGAGTAATTCTCCGTTTCGATCGTATATCAGTCCACGAGAAGGGTAAATAGTCTGTTTGACCAAAGCGTTGTTATCCGCTTGGTCTTTTGTTGATTGGTCAATAACTTGCAGGTAAAAAAGCCGGATAACATACACCAACACCACAGCAACAGCAATGCCGCTGATAACAAATCGGCGTCTATAGTATTGGTCGTTAATCATCTGTATCTCAGGGCATTATATCCTATAATAATAAGAATCGTTATAAGACTGCTTACCAATGTTTCGAGTAGCACAAAGCCTATATGATACCAGCTCCATGCTGCCAGAGAGAAAACGGTAAGATGATGAACGAGTACCAGAATCACCACATATTTGATGAGAGCCTCCATACCAATGGAGTGGAGACTGATTTGTTCGTTCAAACGGTCTTTATCACTTACGATAGCTCCCAGCAAATAAGGTCGAATAAACATGATGAAGATACAGGCAGCGGTATGTACACCGAGGGAATTGCAGAAGATATCCATGATCAATCCTACAGCTGCGCCGATGAGCATATCTACGGAATGAGGTAGCGTGATAGGCATCATCAAAAGACAGAGCACGTAAATATACGGATGACAAACGCCGAGTAACTGCAATTGGTCAAAAAGCAAGACTTGCAGTACCATTACCAAGATATACCGCCCCAACTGTTTAGTCCAATCCATTTTCCAGTTCCTCCAGTTCTTGTTGCGCGGCGTTTTGAACCACTTCTACGTATTTCAGCCGTTTGAAGTTGGTATAGAGTCGCACTCTGATAGTGTAGTAAGAATCGCCTTCCTTCAAGATGCTATTTTCCACGATTCCAACGGGAATTCCTTCCGGGAATACGGGACTTAGTCCGCTTGTTATAATTGTGTCTCCCGGGTTCACGACCATATGTGCCGCCACATCCGTAAGCTGCGCAAACCGGCTATCCTTTCCATCCCATTGTAGCGTACCAATATAGTCATTTTTCGCAAACCGACAACTGAGATTGGTATGCGTGTTGATGACCGGTAGCACTACGCTATAATTTCGCCCGACCGTACGCACGATACCCACAACACCATCTTCGTTACGGATTCCCTGCCCGCGTTGTATGCCATCTTTGCTTCCTCGATTGATGGTAAGATAGTTATGCAATTCGTTCGTAGTCATCTGTACGACTTTGGCGGGAACATAATGGATGGCATCTCCAGTTTTTGCCGAATCCATCGAACAAATCTGATTTCTCAGTTCGGCATTCTCTGCAGCCAGCAGTTCGTTTTGCGTTCGCAGAGAGAAGTAAGCTTTTATTTCGCTAATCTGCTGATGCTGCCATGCTACCACATTGTTGGCAGTACTGAGAAGACTGCTTCTTGGGTATACGTTATTCCAACTGAGCAGCAAAAACGCAGCAACTTCCAAGGCGATGAACACGAGGAAGTTGCTATAGCGCACCAGTATTTTCAGCAGCGTCTGCATATATCGCTATTTATTAGCGGAGCAGGAAGCCAAAGTTATTCACGTTCTTCAGGGCAACGCCTGTACCATGTGCAACAGAGTGCAAAGGATCGTCTGCTACGTGGAACTGAATAGTGATCTTATCGGTAAGACGTTTTGCCAAGCCATGGAGCAAAGCTCCACCTCCGGTAAGATAGATACCACGTTTGACGATATCGGAATAGAGCTCAGGCGGGGTAGATTCGAGAGCCTGCAGGATAGCACCCTCAATCTTGCTAACGCTCTTCTCGAGGCAATGTGCGATCTCCTGATAGCTGACAGGAACAGACATCGGCAGCGCCGTCACTTTATTCGGACCGACAACCACGAAATCTTCGGGTGCATCTTCCAATTCAGGAAGTGCAGAACCAACCTGGATTTTGATTCGCTCCGCAGTCGGTTCGTCAATACGGAGGTTGTGCATACGTCCCATGTATTCGATGATATCCTGGTTAAAATCGTCACCGGCGATTTTGATGGATTTATTGGAAACAATACCTCCAAGGGAGATGACAGCAATCTCGGTAGTACCACCACCTATATCGACAATCATACATCCTTCCGGGCTTTCCACATCCAGACCGATACCAATCGCCGCAGCCATCGGTTCGTATATCATATACACATCGCGTCCGCCTGCATGCTCGGAACTATCGCGCACGGCACGAATCTCGACTTCAGTTGATCCGGAAGGGATACATATCACCATACGGATAGACGGAGAGAACAGGCGTGCCTGCTTCGGAATCATCTTGATCATACCGCGTATCATCATCTCACATGCATAGAAATCGGCAATGACACCGTCTCGGAGAGGTCGAACCGTACGGATCATCGATCCTCCTTTACCAATCATCTGTTGCGCCTTACGGCCGACGGCCACCATTTTGTTGTCCGCCATAGAGATAGCCACTACCGAAGGCTCATCCACCACAATCTTGTCATCGCACATGATGATAGTGTTCGCCGTACCGAGGTCGATAGCAATCTCTTGAGTAAAAGAAAAAAGTCCCATATCTAATTGTAAATTTAAATTTTCCGTTCCTATAAAAGATGTCTTTCAAAAGCACACATCAATGCAGAATATGAAAAATCGTGCAAATTTACAACTTTTTTTTTATATATGCAAGCGTTTGTATATTTTTATACAAAAAAAGCGCCGCCGGAGCGACGCTGATGGGCTTTTTAAAGTTATATTTTTCCCAAGAAATCCGCCAGGCATTTTCTCCACATTTTCCAATTGTGATGTCCTGGAAAGACCATCCATTGATAAGGGTATTTTGCTTTGTTTAATCGTCTGCGAAACCGATCTCCGCTTGCAAAGAACATGTCATTTTGACCGACGTAGATGCAATAATTTATGGAATCTTCTTTAGGCAGTTGTTCTTTTCTCAAGACGGGAGAGAAAAGTCCGACAGATTGGATTTTATCGGGGCGTGTATTAGCCACGTTTGCAGCCATTCTGGCTCCATCGCTGAGCCCTGCAACAGCGTAGGAAGATACGTTATAAGTGGAATCAATCATGTCGATGAGATCACTTATGGCATGTTCGAGTTCGTGTTCTCGTGCCAGTTTGCCATAATGTGTTACACATTTCCACAGATTTCCATGGTTTACAGGTCGTTTTTTGAACGGCCATTTATTGCAATCAGGCATGACGAGAATCATCGGTTGGCAACGTCCTGAAGCGATAAGCGCTCGCAATGTATCTACGGCGAATCCTTTGTCCTGCCAAGACCCTTCATAGCCGTTAATGCCATGTAAAAGGACAAGAACAGGATACTTATTTATGGTTTCAGAACGGTTGTCAATTAGTTCAGAAGGGATATAAATATCGACCCTGCGATAAATCTGTTCATAATGGCTAAACCATTGAGAATGAATGACCTCAGGCGATACCTTTGTAGAGTCTGATGGCTTGGCGCTTAATGGCAGAAAGCATAGTAATATGAGGAGGAATCTTTTCATTTTCGTTATTCATAATGGCTTTTTGGAACATTTCTATGAGTTTTTTCGCACAGTTAGCGATCTCATACTGCTTCATCGACTCGGCATATTTAAATCCCATCTCCCATCTTTCTTGCGGGTGATCGAACCAGTAGTCTATTTGTTCTGCCAGTTTTTTAGCGTTTTTAGCCGGGAAGATGCTTCGTTCGTCGAGTGCATAGGAGGCAGTTCCGGAATATCGGGCTGTAGCAATAACCGGCACAACGGCTTGCTGCATCGCTTCCGTAATACTCATTCCTTCCACCTCGACGAAAGCGCAATGTACAGCGAGATCGGCATGTGCGGCTAGTTGGCGCAGTTGATCGCGATCATAGAAACCGACAGTAGGTTTGTATGCGACGATACCATCTTCGAACAGTTTGTTCGCCAAGCGCGTATATTCGTCGAGTTTCGGTCCTCGTCCGGCAATATGAAGGCGGATGCGCTTTGCGTATTTGCTGAGCCGAATGGCTTTGTAAAGGGTAGGTTGATCTTTTTCTACTGCCGTTCGGCCGATATAAATGAGATCGAGCGGCCGATTCTCATCGAAATAGTCTTCAGGCGGTGTAGTGGGCCGAATACATTTATCCGGAATAACGCCGTTAGAAAGAGTGAAACATGAGGCTTTTACGCGGTGTCGCATCAGTCGCTCACGCACGTTTTCGGTAGGACACTGGAGGTATCGATAGTTGTCGTAGAATACGCGACACCAATAGCGATAGAGAATCTGGCATGTCAGGAAACCAACTCTGCGTCCGAAAATATTAAATATGATATTTTCCGGGTGCACGTGATATGTTCCTGTGATCGGTTTTCCGAGTTTTTTAGCCCAATTCATGGCTGCATGATGCAGGAAAAAAGTTTCTTCCAGATGCACCACATCAGCCCATCGCACGGCTTCTTCGATAGTGGCACCATGCCAATCAGCATAGCTGTACCCGAAAGAATCGAGCATAGGTTGCATGAGCGGAAAATGGAAATTAGCCATTTCAAAGTCAGGATGCGGTCCGTTAGGATCTTCCAAATTAGGTCCGGAAAGCACCCTGACATCTTGTCCTGCGTCTCGCAGAGCTTGTACCGTTCTTCTTGCAGATTCGTCGAGGCCGTTCCCTAGACAAAAATAGTTGTTTACAACAAATAGAATTTTCATAATTTTACCAATCTTTTATGTTAAACCGATGGCAAAAGTAGTGTTTTTAATTGAAATGCACAAGGATTTGCGAATAATCGGAAATAAAATACTAAACATAAACTTTTAAAAAGACTAATCGTAATATTTATCTTAAAAAACGGCAATTCGTTTCGTTTAGTAAAAAAAGTGTATAACGGCACGTCAATTACCTACTAATAACCTACTAACAACCTACTAATCACCTACTAAAGAGAGCTGCAGGGGCAATGAATGATAAGTGGGGAGGAAAAGGAAGGGAATGGAATGGGTGAGGGAAGGGAAGAAAGGGAAGAAAGGTATGCTGTTGAATACCGACATATCGTACTCAGCCGGAGCTTCAATAGAATAAATTCTATTTCGCTAAAATTTATCGCATAAAAACTTGCACATATGCATTTTTTTTTGTAATTTTGCAGCCGGATTATGTTTTTTGTTAGAAAAACATGTCTTGGTGTTATTTGAAAAGTATGAAAGAAGCAACAAAAAAAGCATCTACAGATTGTAGATGCCTAATCATTTGCGCTCCCTCTAGGACTTGAACCTAGGACCCCCTGATTAACAGTCAGATGCTCTAACCGACTGAGCTAAGGAAGCGTGTATGAACTCTCGTTTTTCGAAAGCGGGTGCAAAAGTACTGCTTTTTTTTTACATACGCAAGTTTTTTTGCAAAAAAATTATATCAACACCTTGTTTTTTTGCTAAACAACCCTAAAATAGGTCAAAAAAGAGATAAAAATGAAAAAGATTTTAGGTTTAGGTAACGCTCTGACTGACATCCTTTTGCAGGTCAGCGAGGATGATTTACGGGAGTTGGGTTTTCCTAAAGGCAGTATGAATCTTATATCTCGCGAGCAGGCGGAGCAGATTCAGTACCGTTTTCTATCGGTTCGCAAGCGAATGGTAGCCGGCGGATCGGCGTCGAATACGATCAACTGTGTTGCTTCTCTTGGCGGAAAGGCGGCCTTCATCGGAAAAATCGGGAACGATGAAGTAGGTGATTTTTACCGCGAGGACATGATTAAGAACGGAGTGAAGCCTATATTGCTGCTATCGCAGGATGCAATGTCCGGCTTCTCGATCGTATTAGTGACTCCTGACGGCGAGCGTACGTTTGCCACCTATCTTGGGGCCGCAGCAGAACTTTGTGCGGACGATATATCCAAGGATGCCTTTAACGGATTTGATATTTTCCACATCGAGGGCTATCTGGTACAGAACCATGAGTTGCTTGAAAAATCGATTCGTTTGGCGAAAGAGTCCGGATGTATGGTATCGCTTGATTTGGCATCCTACAATGTAATTAACGAGAACCACGCTTTCCTTAAGGATTTGGTAAAACAATACGTAGATATTGTCTTTGCCAACGAAGACGAGTCGTTTGCTTATACTCATCTTAATCCGGAGGAGTCGGTTCAGATGATAGCGGAGCAATGTGATATTGCGGTAGTGAAAGTAGGCAAGAACGGATCGTATGTGCAGCAAGGAAGCAAGCGCCACCATATAGGTGCCATCACAACCAGTTGTACGGATTCTACCGGAGCGGGTGACTATTTTGCGGGAGGATTTTTGCATGCTTTAGCAGATGGATTTGACATACGCCGTTGCGCCGAGATAGGTACTATCGCTGCAGGACGCGTAGTAGAGGTGGTAGGGACGAAGTTGCCGGACGAACAATGGGAAGAGATCCGGCGTATTTGCGCGCTCTATCGCGGATTTATGCAGAAATACGATAAAGATTAAAATTATGAAATATATTTTAACACCATTTTACATCCTGTATCAGTACTTGATAGCATGGCCGATATTATGCGGATTGACGGTATTCACGGCTGTGTTCACGATATGTACGGTACATTGGCGGAATGCCGAGTTTGTGCACAAAGTACAACAGTTCTGGTCGCGTTCTTTTTTCTGGTTGATGTTTTTGCCCGTGAGTGTGAAGGGTCAGGAACATATCAAGAAGGGTCAGAGTTACGTGTTTGTCTCGAACCATCAGTCTATGTTTGACGTATGGCTTATCTATGGCTGGCTGCCTGTGATTTTCAAATGGTTGATGAAAGCGGAGTTGCGCAAGGTTCCGTTTGTAGGAACGGGTTGCAAGGCAGCAGGACATATTTTTATTGACCGCAGGAATGCCAAGGCCGCTCTGGAGAGTCTGAGAGAAGTGGAGAATCAGCTGGTAGGCGGTGTTTGCACGGTAATATTTCCCGAAGGAACTCGCACCCTTAACGGCGAAGTAGGCCGGTTCAAGCGCGGAGCATTCCAGATAGCGATGGATCTTAGTTTGCCGGTAATACCGCTTTCTCTGGACGGCTGTTTCGATGTGTTGCCAAAGGGTAAGCCGTTCGTTCACCGTGTTCCGTGTAAGATGTATATCGGTGAACCGATTGATTTGAAGCAATTCAAAGATGCAGAGGGCAATCCCGATGCCAATGCGGCTATAGAGGCAGTTCGAAATGCTGTTATAGACGGGATGGGTAAGTAAGAAAAGCCTGCTATTACGAAATAAAAAATTACGAAATATAGTTATGTATTCTGATCCGAAAGAGTGTTTGTATTGCCAGAACAATGAGACACTTCACAATTTAATGATTGAAATCGCGCACTTGCGCGTATCGCGCGCGTTTCTATTTAAGGAACAAACATACCATGGCCGTTGTTTGGTAGCATATGACGGGCATGTGAACGACTTGAATGAATTGAGTGACGAGCAACGCAACCTATTTATGGCCGATGTGGCAGATGTGACACGTGCGATGCAGAAATTATTCCATCCGGAGAAAATCAATTACGGAGCGTATTCCGATAAATTGAGTCATCTTCATTTTCACTTAGCTCCCAAATATGTGGACGGTCCAGATTACGGCGGAACCTTCCAGATGAATCCCGGTAAAGTGTATCTGTCTGATGAAGAGTATGCCGGACTGGTAGAGGCGCTGAAAAAGGAACTTGTCCATTAGAATTCTTCCTTTCTTTCAGTGAGGGGTTGAGCTTTTTATGCTATTCAAAGAGATCATAGGGCAAGAAGAGACGAAGGTTTTGCTTCGTCAGTCTGTGCGTGAAGGAAGGATTCCGCACGCGCAGCTTTTTACCGGTATCAGCGGTATCGGTAAGTTGCAGTTAGCGCTTGCATATGCTCAATATTTGAATTGTCCTCATCGGACAGAAGAGGACAGTTGCGGGGTTTGTCCGACTTGTCTGCAATTTCAGCATTTGCAGCATCCGGATTTGCATTTTGTTTTTCCGATAGTCGGCTCGGATGAGATATGCAATAATTTCCTCGAACCATGGCGTCAGATCATTCTGGAAAAGCATTATTTTGATCTCAGCGACTGGCATGAAGCTTTAGGGGTTGAGACGAAGCAATCCATGATCTACGAGAAGGAGAGCGGCGAGATATTGCACAAGTTGAGTCTCAAGGCTTACGGTGATGGCTATAAGGTAATGATTATCTGGCAGCCGGAGAAAATGAATGCTCCTACAGCCAATAAACTGCTGAAGATATTGGAAGAGCCGTCGGAAAAAACGGTCTTTCTTCTCGTATCCGAACATCCGGAGCAGTTATTAACCACCATCCAATCCCGTGTGCAGACAATCCGGATACCACGATTGGAGGCATCAACGATAGCTGAGGCTTTACGTCAAAAGGGCATTGACAGTGCCCATGCAACCGATATAGCCAGGATAGCTAACGGCAGTTATCTGGCAGCACTTAAAAAGGCCGAAGAATCGGAGTCAAACCAACAAGAATTGCGCGATTTCATCGCACTTTTCAGGGACGCATATACTGTCGGAGTCCTCACGGATCCGCAAAAGAAATTTGAGTCTCTCAAACGTTTGCGTCAATGGTCGATCGAGATGGCGGATCCCAAAGTAGGGCGTGAGCGCCAAAAGCATTTCCTGCAATATGCGCAGCAGCAAGTGCGAGAGAATTTTATACGCAATGCGGGTCAGCCGGAATTGAATTATCAAATGGAAGACGAACGTGATTTTTCCGTCCGGTTTTCTCCGTTTATACACAGCGGGAATGTAGAAGCCATCATGAATCAGCTTGATTTAGCGGAACGACAGATAGAGCAAAACGGAAACGCGAAGATGATTTTCTTTGATCTCTGTTTGCAAATGATAGTATTGATAAAAAAACCGAAGAAATGAAAAAAAATACAACAGGTAATATACCTCAGGAACTGGGAGCCTCGGCAACCAAACGCAATTCGGCACATATGCTGCCGGTTTGCGACTGGCTGAGCGATTTGCCCGAAAATACCCAATTGACGGATCTAATAGAGGTGCAGTTCAAGAATACCCGAAAGGGTTATTTCCACAATAGCGCTCATCTGCCGTTGGAAAAAGGAGTCAAAGTGGTAGTGGAGGCGAACCCCGGATACGACTTGGGTGAAGTGGTACTAACGGGAAAACTCGTTGAACTGCAGATCAAGAAAAACAAGATAGATGCTTCCCGCTACGAGATACGTCAAGTATTGCGCATAGCTACCGAAGAAGATCTGGAGCATGCCAAACAGGCTCATGCACGCGAACATGAAACAATGATCAAGGCCCGCGAACTTGCCAAATCGCTGGGTTTGGAGATGAAAATCGGAGATGTGGAGTATCAGGGAGACGGTTCCAAAGCCATTTTCTTCTATATTGCGGACGGTCGTGTTGATTTCCGTCAACTGATCAAAGTGTATGCAGAGACATTCCGTATAAGGGTGGAAATGAAACAAATCGGAGCTCGTCAGGAAGCGGGGCGTATCGGAGGTACCGGACCATGCGGGCGGGAGTTATGCTGCTCTACCTGGATGATCAATTTCTCATCCGTCGGAACCGGTGCGGCTCGTTTGCAAAACATATCTCCTAACCCTCAGAAACTGGCAGGAATGTGTGCAAAGTTGAAATGTTGTCTTAACTACGAAGTGCCGGTATATGAAGATGCCTCGAAGGCGTTCCCTTCCCGAAATATTCCGTTGGAAACGAAGGATGCTACATATTACGTCTTTTCCACCGATCCGTTGGCAGGAACGCTCACGTATTCTACAGACCAGCATATTCCGGCGAACTTGGTGATCATCCCAGCTGCACGTGCCCATGAGGTAATAGCGATGAACAAGCGCGGAGAGAAGCCGGTATCTCTGGAAGGCAACCGTATGGAGGAAGCGGAAATCGGGTATCAGACAGGGCATGGAGAATTGACGCGCTTTGACAGAAAAAAGAAAAAGAATCACAGACGATGAAGTCATTTATGATTTACAATTTACGGTTTACCATTTGTTTGGTTATTGGGTGCATCTGTTTTCTGACATCCTGCCGGCACGATATCGTTTACAGTCATTTTACGCCGATAGCATCGGAGAAATGGCATACTGACAGTGTTGTTCATTTAGACTATACCATATCGGACAAAGAGTGTTCTTACCGGGTGGTGGTCTATGTACGTCATACAGAGCGATATCCGTATCAGAATATGTGGTTGTTTTTGAATAACGGGATGCAAAGTGATACTATCGAGTTTTATCTGGCAGACGACAGGGGGAAATGGTTAGGTGACAAGCATCATGGATTCATAGAAATGCCCGTTCTCATCGAGGAAAATTATCATTTTTCCGATACCGGCACATATTATATGGAGATTCAGCATGGCATGCGTGATAGTCTGCTTCGCGGGGTGAGTGATGTAGGAATGGAGATTATTCGCAATGGGGAAAAATAAACTGAAAAAATTTGCTGAGATGGAGACATTTACGAATGTCTTCCAGCCTCCCTATGATCCAGAGCTGGCGGGTCAATGGAGAGCGCGCTATTTCCATAACAATAATCCGATAGTGTTAGAACTCGGTTGCGGTCGCGGGGAATATACCGTAGGCATGGCTCGTCGTTATCCCGAGAAGAATTTTATAGGAGTGGATATCAAAGGTGCACGCATGTGGGCAGGAGCGAAAGAGGCGGAATTATCCGGATTGAAAAACGTGGCATTTTTGCGAACCAACATAGAGTTCATTACCTCTTTCTTTGCTGCTGATGAAGTGGATGAGATTTGGATAACATTCTGCGACCCGCAGATGAAGAAGGCCACCAAGCGTCTCACTTCTACCTATTTTATGCAGCGCTACCAGCAAATAGTGAAACCGGATGGTCTCATTCATCTTAAGACAGACAGCTCGTTTTTATACACGTATACGGTCGAGATGCTGCGGTTGAATCCCTATCCGGTTTTGTGTTGTACGGATGATCTATATGCAGATTCTCTCGATTTCAACGAACAATTTGCGGATGCACGGGCACTGCAAACCCATTATGAGAAGCAGTGGTTGGATCGCGGATTAAGCATTAAATACATTGCGTGGCATCTCTCCTCTCTCTCGCAATGGAATGAACCGACTATAGAAATAGAGAAAGACTCCTATCGTTCTTATGGTCGCAATTACGTACAGAGTAATGCAGATAAGCAATGAATAAAAGATATAAGGTATTAGTTTTTGTATTAATGGCATCCATAGTGTCCGTTTGGGCGCAATATGATGCGAATTTGGTGGGGCATGTCTTGGATGCTACGACAGGCGAACACTTGCCTTTTGTGAACGTACAAATCAAAGGAACGAGCCATGGCACAGTAACCGATGAGTCCGGTCACTATTTCCTCAAAGATCTACCTGTCGGCAGGCAGACAGTTGTTTTCAGTTACGTGGGATATGAGACAGAAGAGTTGCCTGTTGTATTGGAAGAAGGCAAATCAGTAGAGCTCAAAGCGATATTACATGAGGTATCGCAGCAGTTAAACTCCGTAGTGGTTACCGCCAACCGATATGCCACGAAGCGTCAAGAGACAGCGACAATCGTCAATGTGCTTTCCCCTCAGTTGTTTGAAACAGCGGCGGTTGCCTGTGTAGCCGATGTGCTGAATTTCCAACCCGGTTTATGTGTGGAGAACACATGCTCGAACTGCGGCAAAACAGAACTGCGCATCAATGGCCTGCAAGGCCAGTATACCCAAATTCTGATGGATAGCCGTCCTGTCTTCTCTTCTATGGCTTCAGTATATGGTCTGGAACAAGTGCCTGCGGCTATGATCGACCGAATCGAGGTGGTACGTGGTGGAGGGTCCGCCATGTATGGAGCCAACGCTATCGCCGGAGTAGTGAATATTATCACCAAAGAGCCAGTACGCAACTTCGTCAACATCTCCAATACCAGCATGCTTAACGAGCATGTAGGATATGATATTCACACGGATCTGAATGCCTCAGTGATGAGTGAGAACCGCAAAATAGGAGCATATCTTTTTGCATCTCACCGCACACGCAGTGCCTATGATCGTGATAACGATGGTTTTAGTGAGGCCCCTCAGTTGCGGTCCACTACAGCCGGTGCGCGTGTATTCTTTAAGACCAGTGCTTATGGTAAAATAACGGCGGAATATCATCATACAACGGACTATCGCAGAGGAGGAAACAATCTGGACCAAGAACCGCACAATGCTGATATAGCGGAGCAACTTCGTCATAATATTGATGCCGGTTCTTTGGCTTTTGATTGGTTCTCGTCCGATAATCGTCATTTCGTTTCTGCTTATTCCGCTATTCAGCATATCGGACGTCAAAGTTATTTCGGTACGGCTCGCGATACAGCTGCGTATGGCCGTAGTACTGATCTCACCTCCAATACCGGTCTTCAGTACCGTTTCTCTTATCCATGCGGTATTATGAAAGGTGATCTAACGGTTGGTGCGGAGTATAATTTCAATGGTCTGCACGATCGAATGTTGGGCTATAACCGCGATATGAAGCAGAATGTGCACATCGTAGGTGCATATGCCCAGAACGAATGGAAGAATGAGCAATGGTCTGTGCTAATCGGAGCCCGTCTGGAGAAACACAATTTACTCAGGAATGTAGTGGTAACCCCTCGTGCCACATTCCGTTATACTCCTATTGAAGGTCTTGTTTTCCGTGCCGGTTACAGCAGCGGATACCGTGCTCCCCAGGCCTATGACGAGGATTTGCATGTTGCGGCAGTAGGCGGAAGTGTGTCGCTCATCAGTCTGGACCCGAATCTCAAACCGGAATATTCACACAGTGCTACACTGAGTGCCGATTGGTATCGTCAGTTCGGCAAGTGGGAATTGAATCTCACAGCAGAAGGTTTCTATACCTATCTCCAGGATGTGTTTTTTCTCCGTGAGGAGGGGAAAGACGTAGCGGGGAATGTATTATTCACCCGTACCAATGCTCCGGGTGCATGGGTTGGAGGTTTGAATCTGGAGGGGAAACTCTCATTCAGGATACCGACCTTCAATTTCAGTCTTTCTGCCGGTTATACTTACCAGCAGAGCCGATACACGGTAGCGCAGCAGTGGAGTGAAGATGTAGCGCCTCAGACCCGCATGCTTCATACCCCGGACAACTATGCTTATCTGCTCTTTGACATGGAGCCTGTAAAAGATTTTACTATTTCTATCAATGGTAAAGCAACCGGTTCGATGTTAGTGCCGCACTTAGCCGGATATATAGCCCAAGACGAAGAAACGCTTACTCCCGCATTTTGGGATTTAGGCATTCGCCTGGCGTACGATGTACATCTCTACAAGCACTACTGTCTTGAGATACATTGCGGAGTGAAGAATATTCTGGATCAGTTCCAAAAGGATATTGATAAAGGAGAGAACCGTGACGCCAGTTATATCTACGGTCCATCTCAGCCTCGTACCTACTTTGCCGGCTTGACATTGAAGTTGTAATATAAAGAAAGCAGGGTTATAATTGCCCTGCTTCCACGAGGTTAATCACTCGTTCGGTAATACGGTCTTTATCCGTAGCGTCGTACTCTTCTTTCAGATCGTTTTTGAATAGTTTGGCTACAAACTGCCAGAAATTGGCTGAGGCTTTGCCTTTGTATTGCTTGATCAGCTCATAACTTGTGCGGTCTGTTTCGCGGTCCATCAGTTTCATAAGCATCATACCTTGACTGGCATACATACCGCGGAAATCTTTCTCGTATTTCTTAAAGAGTTGTCGCTCGAATTTATGCCACCATTTCTTACGGCTCTTATTATCCGGCAGTTTGGCCAGTTCTGCATCTGCATAAGCCATATCTTTTGTGATCATCTTGGCATAAGGAAGTGTTTTTTTTACATCCCGCACGGTGCGCCAATAGAATTTCTCCTGCTTTTTGTTTTTGAATTTCATGGGCGGATATACCCATACCTCGTGCAACCATGCCAGATACATAGTGTCTCCGTCCTGCACGCGAATCATGCAAGAGTCCAAATATTGTTCGGCAGCGAACATATTCATGCCCACTGCCAAAACAAGTACTATGTGCAGTAGTCGTTTCATCATGTTATAAGGCTACTGACAAATATTGTGCCAATTAGTAATTTAAAGCGAAGACCAC
>JAGCFY010000103.1 GCA_017649845.1 Paludibacteraceae bacterium | reverse complement strand
TGTTATTATGATTGAAGATAAAGATATAGTAAAGAGTTTTGAGGGGAATGTGGTTCTGGACCATGTGAGCACCGTAATGCGGGATGGCGAGGTGAATATGATCATCGGCCAATCCGGTTCGGGTAAAACAGTGCTGATGAAGAGCATGATCGGTTTGCATTCGCTGGACAGCGGACAGATCCTATACGATGGCACAGATATTGCGGAGATGCGTAGCAAAGATATCCGATTGCTGCACCGCGAGGTAGGCATGCTGTTCCAGGGCAGCGCATTATTCGACAGCATGAGCGTAATGGAGAATGTGCTGTTTCCGATGGAGATGTTCTCTCATAAGAGCCGCGAAGAGATGCGTGAACGGGCAGAGTTCTGTTTGCGAAGAGTGGAGATGCCGGAGAAAGTATGGAACCTGATGCCGAGTGAGATATCCGGAGGACAACAGAAACGTGTGGCTATTGCCCGCGCGATCGTTCTGGAACCGAAATATCTGTTCTGCGACGAGCCGAACTCGGGTTTGGATCCGAAGACGAGTCTTGTCATTGATGCCTTGATTCAGGATATCACGCGGGAATATAATATCTGCACGATAGTGAACAGCCATGACATGAACTCGATCATGGAGATAGGCGATAACATCGTGTTCCTGAAAGGCGGCAAGAAAGAATGGCAGGGCAGCCGACATGAGATCATGAATAGCAACAACGAAGCACTGAATGACTTCGTTTTTGCAAGCGAGCTGTTTAAGAGAATAAAGACCGCTTCGCTAAAGGAATAAAGAGTACAGAATACAGATAAAATATTATGAGAAAAATTATTTTGATGGCAGTAATTGCCATGCTGGGTATGGGAGTATATGCCCAGCAGCCGGCTAAAGTACCGGCATATCGCGGAATGATCGAGCGCGTACAGCCGAACGGTTACACGCTGCGGACATTCTTACGCGGAGACGAACACAAACACTGGATGATGACAGAAGACGGCTGGCAGATCAAAGAGACCAATAAGGGTTGGCTCAAATATGTGAAGATCAACCGCAAGGGCGAGATCGTTACTTCTTGCCGCAAGGCGCGTAACATCGAGGACCGGAGCAAATGTCAGAAGAGATGGTTGGAGAAACACGGAGTTAAAAAGAATATATGAGAAAATTATTTGGCATAGTTATTCTATGCGCTGTCGCAGCGAGTGCGATAGCAGTTCCGGCACGCCGCGACGGTATGATCCGGACAGATGCTAACGGAACAGAGAAAATGGTGTTCCTGCATGGTAATGAGGCATTCCATTACATGACGGATGCTGATGGTAATTGGCTGGACGAAGAAACGCTGATGCCGATGAGCGCAGAGGCAAAGGCGGCTCGTGAGAACCATGGCATGGCCAAAGTTGCCGCTCGTCGTGCCAAACAAGAGACGGGAGTCAGCCGTTTGTTAGCGCCCCGCGGCGTAATTATTTTGGTTAGTTTTAAGGATAAGGCCTTTGCGCAGACCAACGAAGACATGACGCAATGGGCAATGGGAGAAAAATACGATTATAACGGTGCTACAGGCTCTATTCATCAGTATTTCTATGATCAGAGTTGGGGTCAATACGACATGCAGATCGATGTAGTGGGTCCTGTAACGGTGAGCCAGAACATGAGTTATTACGGTAAGAATGACTGGCAAGGCAATGACCAACATCCGGATGAGATGGTTCAGGAAGCATGCAAGCTGGCAGATGCGCAAGGTATTGATTTCAGCCAATACGACAGCGACGGAGACGGCAAAGTAGACTGGGTGGTTATTCTATACGCCGGTAAAGGTGAAGCGGACGGAGGTGGCACAAATACAATCTGGCCGCATCAATATGAGTTAAGCTATACCGGCATGAGTTTCAAACTGGACGGTAAAACTGTGGACCATTATTGTTGCTTGAACGAGTTAGATGGAACGACAAACCAACGTTGCGGTATCGGCACTTTCTGCCATGAATTCAGCCATATAATGGGTCTGCCGGATTTCTATGCGACTGTAGAAGGTGCTACCCATCGCACGCTGGTAAACTGGGATATCATGGATTACGGACCGTATAACAATAACGGCAATACGCCTCCTAATTATTCGGCTTACGAGCGTTGGTTTATGGGCTGGATGACACCGCGGCAGATGAAAGCACCGGAGAATGTAACCTTGCGTGTGTTGCATGAGTATCGGGAAGCTATCCTTCTATGCGAAGGAGACCATAATCTAGACGGACTCAATCCTTATCCGCGGACTTTCTTCCTTTTAGAAAGTCGTACCCTAAAAGGTTGGGACAGATACCTTCCGGGACAGGGAATGATGATTACCAAGATCCAATATTCCCCAAACAAATGGATAAACAACACTGTGAATAACTACAGTAACAGTCTGGGAGTAGATATTATCGAGGCGAAGACTAACACCAATGCTTATACGGGTATAGCCAGTGATTTATTCCCGAAAGGAGCGACGAATTGGTATGGTTTCGAGGGACATTACGTAGAAAATATTACCCGTGATGCAAAAACGGGCACTATCTCTTTTATCTACGACGAAGGATGGCCGGAAGGCATAGAGGATGTACAAAAGGACGATGTACCATGTACAAAAATACTGCGTGACGGAAAGGTAATCATTATTCGCGATGGCAAAACATACGATATTTTAGGAAATCGTTTATGAAAATAATCAGTTATAATCTCAACGGGATCCGTTCGGCGATCAGCAAAGGTTTGCTGGAATGGTTACAGACAGAGAATCCGGATGTTTTTTGCATTCAGGAGAGTAAGGCGCAGCCGGAACAAATCGACGTGATGGCTTTTCAGGAATTGGGCTATCACAGTTATATCCACTCTGCCGAAAAGAAAGGCTATTCGGGGGTATGCATTTTTAGCAAGCAAGAGCCGGACAAAGTAGTGGTAGGAATGGGTAATCCGAAATACGATCGTGAGGGTCGTGTGCTTCGTGCCGATTTCGGCGATATTACCGTGGTGGATGCGTATATTCCGAGTGGAACGACAGGAGATATCCGTCAAGATTTCAAGATGGAGTTTCTGGAGGAGTTTCTGCCATGGGTGAATGAACTGCGCAAAGAAAGACCGAATCTCGTCATCTGCGGAGATTATAACATTTGTCACAAACCGATTGACATCAATCATCCGGAACGTCAAATAGGCGTGTCGGGATTCTTGCCCGAAGAACGGGAATGGATGGATCGATGGGAAGCGAGCGGATTAGTGGATTCGTTCCGTGTGTTCGACCAAAGCGCCGAGCGATACAGCTGGTGGAGTTGGCGCGCAGGTGCCAGAGCGCGCAATGTAGGCTGGCGGATTGATTATCACTGGGTGACAGAGAGTTTGCGTCCGCGACTCAAGGATGCAAAGATATTAACCGACGCAGTACATAGCGATCATTGCCCGGTGATGGTTGCAATAGACTAATTTAAAAATCACGGGATAATATACATAGTATATTATAGGTATAGGTGGGATACGTGATGATCAGCTAACTACCAGCTAACAAACATTATGGATAAATTACGCACAGAACATTTAGTAAAGAAATACGGCAAACGGACCGTGGTAGATGATGTGTCGATCGAGTTGACACAAGGCGAGATTGTGGGTCTGTTAGGTCCGAACGGAGCCGGCAAGACGACTACATTCTACATGACAACAGGTCTGGTGGCAGCCAACAACGGTCGTATTTTTCTTAATGACCAGGATATCACATCTTTCCCGATGTACAAGCGCGCGAAGATGGGTATCGGTTATTTGCCGCAAGAGGCGAGTGTGTTCCGCAAAATGACGGTAGAGGACAATATCCGTTCGGTGCTGGAGTTGACTGATTTCAGCAAGGAATATCAAGAAGAGAAACTGGAGCAACTGATCAAGGAGTTTAACCTCGCTCATGTGCGCAAGAATCTTGGCGACCGATTGAGTGGTGGCGAACGACGCAGAACGGAAATAGCCCGCTGTTTGGCTATCGAGCCTAAATTCGTGATGCTTGACGAGCCTTTTGCAGGTGTCGATCCAATTGCCGTACAAGAGATTCAAGATGTTGTTTGGCGGCTGAAAGACAAAAATATCGGTATTCTGATAACAGACCACAACGTAGATGAAACGCTGATGATAACCGATCGCGCGTACTTGCTATTCGAAGGTAAGATTCTTTTCCATGGTACTCCGGAAGAGTTGGCGGCCAACCCTGTTGTGCGGCAGAATTATTTAGGTCGCGATTTTGAGTTGAAGCGGAAAACGAAGGCTGAATGAAGAACTTTTGGAGACATCCGTTAACCGTTGCAGCATGTAATATACTGCTTGTGATGGCTATCTATAGTGCCATGCGAATCTTCTGTTTCGCGGTGAACGGAGCTATGTTTCCAAATGTGAGCGGTGCGCACTTGCTGGAGATGATGGCCGGCGGACTGCGGTTCGATTTAACCGCTGTGCTGTACCTCAGTTCGATTTATATCATCGGTGTGCTGTTGCCTCTGCCTGCAGTTTGGCGGGAGAACAAGGTTTATCAGCAAGTGCTGAAATGGCTTTTTCTGGTTCCCAATGCATTAGGGATTATTGTCAATGCGATTGACATCGTCTATATCCGTTTCACGGACAGAAGAACAACCTGTGCTTTCTTTTCTGAGTTCGCTAACGATAATAATTTATGGCGGATTCTGGGACAGGGCATCTTAGAATATTGGTATGTGACGCTCTTCGGCATGGCCTTGCTGGCGTTTCTTTTCTTCGCGTCGCGTAAGGTCTTCAGTACCTCGTCCAAAGGCATGTATTATGTGCGGGAGAGTGCGCTCTTTGTTATGGCGGTTTATCTGTGCGTGATCGGTATTCGCGGCGGTTTCGGAAGATATACACGTCCTATAACCATCAGTAACGCGATGCAATATGTGGATACGCCGAGAGAAACAGCATTGGTGCTCAATACACCGTTCTCGCTGATGAAATCGCTGGAGAACACGACGTATGTGGAACCGCAGTATTTCAGCGCGGAAGAGTTGCCGAAACATATGACGCCGATTCATGAAGCGCAAAAACGGACGTGGTGGGATTGTAATGTGGTAGTAATCATACTTGAGTCGTTCAGTACGGAATATATAGGACAGTATACGCCGTTTCTGGACAGTCTGCTGGAAAACAGTGTCACTTTTGAGTATTCCTTTGCATCCGGGCGAAAGAGCATCGATGCCATGCCTTCTATCCTTTCGTCCATTCCGATGCTGATAGAACCCTACATCGTCACACCTTATTCGACGAACAGCGTCTCTTCGATAGCGGATTGTCTGAAGCGCAAAGGATATAGGACCGCTTTCTTCCATGGGGCGCCGAATGGCAGCATGGGCTTTCAGGCCTATGCACGGAGTGCGGGATTTGATGCCTATTACGGCATGGATGAATACGGCAACACCGCAGATTTTGATGGCACATGGGCCATATGGGATGAACCGTTTTTGCAATATTACGCCAACACGATGAGCACGATGCAAGAACCCTTCATGACCGCTGTCTTTACTGCCTCCAGTCACCATCCGTTCAAAGTGCCGGCACAGTATAAAGATTCATTCCCAAAAGGCACTCTGCCGATTCATCAGGCCATCGGATATACTGACCATGCTTTGCGGCGTTTCTTCGAGACCGCAAGCCGGCAGCCGTGGTTTGATCACACCCTGTTTGTCATCACAGCGGACCATACAAACGAATTGGAGACGCCGGAATATACGAATGCAAAAGGATTGTACGAGATACCTATCGCGCTATACGACCCCTTATCCGGATGGGGTTGTCGCATTAACCGCATTATCAGCCAGGCAGACATTATGCCTACCGTGCTGAATTATATCGGATATGACGAAGCCTATTTCGCTTTCGGCGTGGATGTGTTGGGCAAAGAAGGCAGGGAACATCCCTATGCCGTATGCTATAATGCACCGCTTTATCAGATTTTCTCGGACAGCCTGTTAGTGCAGTTTGATGGAGAGAAAGTGGTGGCGGTATATGATTATCGGAAGGATAAGGAGTTGAAAGCGAATATCGCGGGGACAATCGCACCGGAACGGATAGCGCCGATGGTGGATTATCTGAAGGCGTATATCCAGCAATATATTCACCGGATGATAAATAATGAGATGAGAGTTGAGAATTCTTAGCCCCTTTGAGGCACGATTATTTGACAAGTCAAATTTTGAGAATTGAGAATATCATATTATTATGTACGGTGCTATTGTGCGGCTGCGAGCCGGCAATAGAAGAGTCTCTGCGCCCTGTCGGGCGCTGTGCCGATGCCCCTGTTGCTGTTACTTCAGCGGCCTGTTTCAGCGTCAACGGGCAAGGTTATATCTTTGGCGGGCGTGAGGCTGACGGGACACTCAACAACCATCTGTACCGCTATGATCCGGCAAAAGATGAATGGAGCGATATGGGAGCCACTCCTTTGAAGGCGCGCGTCCGCCCTCGTGCTGTGGCAGCAGGCGGTGATGTTTATATCGGTTTAGGGTTCAACGGCAAAGTGCTGATTGACTCTGCTTATCTGTGCGACTGGTGGAGATGGAATCCGGCGACCAACACCTGGACAGAACTGAAACCTTACCCGTCCGACCGAACCGTGGGACCGGTTGTCAGTACGGACGGTCAGGCCATATACGTTGCTTTCGGCGGCAAACAGAATTTTGAACGCTGGATATTCCGATACGATATTGCCCACGATGAGTGGATCCAGTTATCCGACGGTCTTGCCAGGATGGCCGCTTACCCTCCTCGTGCCCACAGCGTTTGCGGCGGTATGTGCGGGAATCGTTTTTATCTCGGTTCCGGTTACACTCGCGACGAGAGTTCGGATTTCTGGGTAGAAGCCGAATTGCGCGAAGACAGTATTATCTGGCACCGTCTTCGTCCTATGCAGGGCAAACGGCATAACTCAGCCGCCTCCTCTGACAGCGAGGCTGTCTATGTCTCCGGCGGACATCACGGAGGCGGGACATTGAGCCGCGGCCGGTTATACGACGATATACTGCGCTATGATGTCTCACAAGACCTCTGGGAGCGGATAGGCCGTCTGCCTGACGGGGAACGCGAAAATATGATCAGCTGGATCATTGACGGCCGATTGTATGTCGGCTGCGGGAATGACAAGCGAGACCAGCCCTGTGCGCAACTATACTACATACCGCTATGAGAAGAACATGTCTTGCCATATTGCTCGTTCTGTCGGTCGCGGCGCAAGCCTGGGACTGGTGGCCATTGCCTATGGCCAAGCCAGACAGTTGCCGGGACAGTTTGCGGTATGAGTTCAGCGTTTCTGCCATCGCCGGCAGCGGCCAATACAGCGCCTTCTGGATGCAATCAGGTGAAGCAGGCTGCGTGCCCATGTCACCTTACGGCGGTTCGATACGTGCGGCTTTGTTCAAACCCGCCACCCGTCCCAGCCGATGGTTTGACTATGACTTTGCATTGGATGTCATCGGAACGGCCCACTCGGCATTGCCTATGGTGGAAGCATTCCAGCAGACAGGCAAATTCCCTGTATATCAAGCGCAATACGGCGGAGTGATTATTCACCGGTGCTATGCGCACGTACGTCTGTATATCGTGGATATTTCTGCCGGCGTGATGCCCATCGCCGACGACATGAACAGTCCGCTAGGATCCGGAAGTCTGCTATTCTCCCATAATGCACCTTCGATGCCATCAATCCGAATCGGTTTTGACCGCTGGACTCCTATTCCGGGGTTGTACGGTTACGCTGAGGTGCGAGGAGGAATTATGCATAGTTGGCTGACAGATGATATCGGAGTACGCAAATGCAAACTACATTATAAATGGGCAGGTCTACAGTTCGGCGGCCGCCTGCCGGTCAATATCAGTTATGAGATCCATCACGCCGCCCAGTGGGGAGGCTATTCGGCGGCTTACGGAGATTTAGGAAACGACTGGAATGCTTTCCGGCGCGTGTTTACCGCCCAAAGCGGGGAAGGTTCTTACACCGAGACTCATAATGCGATGGGCAATCATCTCGGCAGCCAGCAACTGGCTCTAACTGTCAAAGGGCAGCAATGGCAGGTAAAAGCCTATTGGCAGAATATACTGGATGACAATTTTACGTTACTCGGTCAAGGTCATAACCTGCCTGACGGACGTTGGGGCGCCAGCGCCACCCAACAGGTATGGCCGTTCATCCATACTCTGACGGTAGAATATATATGCACGACGGACCAGTCCGGTCCCCAGCATGACCAAGACGGAATTATCTATGCCGGTCGGGATGACTACTACCGAAACAGTATATATTCGCAGGGTTGGAACCACTATTTGCGAACTATAGGCACGCCGCTAATCACTTCGCCTTTTTATAATACTGACGGAGATACACAGACACGAAATAACCGTATTCAGGCATGGCATATAGGAATCGGAGGAAATGTGTATGGTTTCCAATACCGCATCCTGGCCACCCATGTACGCAACTACGGCAGGTATCTCCATGACGACTGGTACAGCCGAAAAAGCGAGAATACGGCCTTGATGCTTGATGTGTCGAAGCATGTGGTAAAGGCTTGGGGACTGGAATTCGGAGCCCGCATAGCGGCCGATTTCGGCAGTCAATGGGGCAATCAGGTGAGTGCCATGATCAGAATCAGCAAAAAAGGGATTTTAACAACATACAAATAAACAATGAATACATTTGTAGAAGAAACCAACCGCATTTTTGCGCAGGCTGTGGCCGATTATCATCGTAGCGACAATGTGGATGCGCCTATCGTCAATCCGTATAGAGAAGGGACAATAGAGCACGATTTATATCTGAAGAACTGGATTGACACGGTTCAATGGCATTTGGAGGATATCATCCGCGACCCACAGATAGACCCGGCCGAAGCCTTGTTGGTGAAGCGCAGGATCGACCATAGCAACCAAGAACGCACGGATTTAGTGGAGCGGATTGACAGTTATTTTCTGGAACTATATCATGATATCCAGCCGTTGGAAGGGGCGCGTATCAACACAGAGAGTCCGGCTTGGGCTATTGACCGATTGAGTATTTTACATGTGAAAATCTGGCATATGCGCGAGCAGGTTGCACGGAAGGAAGTGAGTGCGGAGCAACATGCTAAATGCGAGGCGAAGATGCGTGTGCTGGAGGAGCAATTGAGTGACCTTACGACCTCTATCGGTCAGTTACTGGATGATTATGCTTCCGGGGCACGGATTATGAAAGTGTATCGCCAGATGAAGATGTATAACGACCCTACCCTTAATCCCGTTTTATACGCAAAGAAGTGAAACGCCTGCTTGTCATACGATTCTCAGCTCTGGGCGATGTGGCGTTATTAGTGCCCGTCGTCCGCGCCTTCTCAGAACAGCATCCCGAAGTGGAAGTAACCGTACTTTCTATGCAACGGATGGCGAATTTGTTTGCCGGCATGCCTGCAAATGTGCTGTTTCACGGTGTGCAGTTGAAAGAGCAGTCGTTGCGAGAGATTGTGGACGAATTGGGGACTTTTGATTTCGTAGCCGACATGCACGATGTATGGCGTTCGCGTTATATCCGCTGGGCGATGCGACTTCGCGGAGCACGCGTAGAAAATATCAAAAAAGGGCGTTTTGAACGTTTTTTACTAACGCACCAATTAAGCCGAAAATCGCTGAAACACAGTATATTACGCTATTGCGACGTGTTGTATGGTCTAGGATTGCCCACAAGCGTCCCTGAAACGTCCCCAACGCGCACAGGAAAAGGAGTCGGTATCGCTCCTTTTGCGGCGCATGAAGGGAAATGCTATCCGTTGAAAAAGATGGAAGAGGTGGTCTGGCTGTTGAGTGAACAGGGCGAGAAAGTGGTGCTCTTCGGAAGCCAACAGGAGGCAGAGATCTTAGAAGTTTGGGCGAAGAAATATTCGGGGGTGACGAATATAGCGGGAACGAAGTCTTTGGGCGAGGAGTTAGAAGTGATGCGGGGACTGCGAGTGATGGTGACGATGGATAGCGCGAATATGCATTTAGCTTCGCTGGTCGGTACACGCGTGGTATCTATCTGGGGAGCGACGCATCCCAAGGCCGGTTTTTTAGGTTTCGGTCAGAGTGAGAGCGACTGTATCCAACGAGATCTGAAATGCAGGCCTTGTTCGATTTACGGCAAGAAGAAATGTAAATTCGGCGACTATCGCTGCATGGATATTTCTCCGAAGGATATTCTGGAGAGAATTAAGAGTTAAGAGTGATTGTAATTAATCCTACATATGAGGCTTTGCGAGCGAGGTTGAGTACACCGGAAGAGTTGGTGCACAGCGGAACGCTTATTCACAAAGGGCGAAATGAGCTCTATGTGACGGAGGTGGAAGGGGTAAGGTTATGCATCAAATGTTTCGGTTTCTCTAATCGGTTGAAGCGTTTTATCTACCGCTATCTGCGTTCTTCGAAGGGCGAGCGGGCATGGCAAAACAGCATGCGCCTGCGCGCAGCAGGATTTGCGACACCGGAACCAGTAGCGTATATTCAAGAGAACTCGATTTGGGGTATTGAGAGGAGTTATTATATCTGTTTGTACCAAGAGGGAAAAACCCTTTATCAATGGGGAGAGCAGTCGTTAGAGACTATTCGGGAGGGCGTGATGAACCTGGCGCATTTTGCGGCAGGCTTGCATGATGCGAGATTACTGTTATGCGATTTCACCCCAGGGAATATACTCTTGAGCCCGCAGGGTTTCGTGCTGGTAGATACGAACCGCATGCGTTTTAAGCCCGTCAGCGATCGTGAGGGCTTGCGTAACATGGCAGGGCTATGGTTGAGTCCAGAAGCGGCGAGTCTTCTGGCACGCACATATGGTGCGCTGCGAGATGCTAATCCTGAGCAATGCGAGAAATGGTATGCAGCAGATCGGAGTCATTTTTGGAAGCGCTTTGCATCCCGGCATCATCTGACGGATAGTATTACCCATCATGATTTAGACGGCAGTCAATATACGTACGATTTTAAAACCACCATCCGATGAAACGATACCTACTTTTTGCTTCCCATAGTTATGCTTTCGCTATCCTGCGTCCTATCGCGCAGGAGATAGCACGACGTGGGGGAGAAGCGGCCTGGTGGATAGAATACAGTTGTCCCGACTTACGCGAAAAGGATGAGCGCAGGTTAAATAACTTGCGAGAGGTGAAGGCTTTTGCGCCTATCGCTGTTATCGCTCCGGGGAATTGGGTGTATCCGTTCTTCCCAGGCGTCAAAGTAGAAGTGTTTCACGGCTATCCTATGCGCAAACGAATCGAAGCGATAGACGATCATTTTACTCTCCGAGGATGGTGGGATATCTACTGCACGCAAGGTCCGAGCAGCACTCCTTATTTCTCGGAATTGGCGAAGCGCGAAGGGTATTTCAAGATTTACGAGACAGGATGGTGCAAGGCGGACACTTTCTTTGCTCCGCGCACCAAAGAGCCTCAGCGTGAACGACCGTGTATCCTCTATGCGCCAACTTTCAGCAAAGGTATCTCTTCCGTATGGGAGATGGCGTCTGTGATTGATAAGTTGGCAGAAAGTGAAGCGTGGAATTGGTTGATTACATTCCATCCCCTATTGATGGAAGACCAAGCATTGGTGCATGATTATGAGGCATTGGCAGAACGGCATCCGAACGTATCTTTCGCGCGCATCAACAAGGGCGTTGAGACGTTCCTTCAGACGGACGTGTTGTTATGCGACAGTAGCAGTCTGATTGTAGAATACTTGATGTTGCGCAAGCCTGTGGTAACACTTCGTAATACGCATCCGGGATCGTATTTGATTGATGTGCAGCACACAGATGAGATCCGAGGGGCACTTTATGAAGCATTAGGCCGTCCCAAAGCCCTGCTGGAATCCATCGATGCGTACACGGCGGAGCATGAAGCACACCGAGACGGTAAGAATTCCGCAAGAGTACTGGATGCAATAGATGATTTTATTACGAACTATGCAGGTCGTTTGGGCCATAAGCCGCTGAACTTATGGCGGAAAGCACAGATGGCCATACGATATATGAAAAGCAGAAGATGATAGATACGATACTGACTATATTGGGATGCTGCGTGTATCTACCTTGGTTTATACAATTAGCGCAGACACAATGGGACAAGCAATCATGGAGCAGGCAATGGTTGTTGCTTATATTGTCGCTGCAGATGGTTACTACACTACATATTCCATCGGTGATGTATATCTGCGTAGGGTTGGCTGCCATTTCTCTTATCGTATACCTTATTCACGGCAGACCTTCTTTTCGCTGGACTCCGATTTTCATAGTGAGTATGGCGTATGTGGTGTGGTTTGCCATCTCCATCCTATGGTCTGCTATTCCGTTGAAAGGTTTGCAGTTCCTGATTGATAATGGTCTTCCGATGCTCGGTTTTACTACTGCTGCATGCGTGCTGGAGATTAAGAAAGAGGAGTTGGTTCAAATTTTCCGGACTTTCTGCATCGCGGCAAGCATCTTTGTTTGCTTAAGTTTAATCAGTTGGGGAATCAGTTGCGCCGAGCTACATATGTTTCCTTGGGAATGGCCCGTTATGAGAAAGGAACTCGTGGGTGATATCGACTGTTATAAATGGATCTTCCGCTTTTTGGGCGGCATGGCGACAGGTTACACTCACCCGTCCTATAATCTGCTGCCGGTATTTATTGCCTGCGGTTTTGCTACATGGCTATGCCATATGCGGCATGCTTCTGTATCGCTATGGTGGATCATCTGGGTAGGAGGTACATTGGTGACGATTTTAGCGCAATCGCGTATGGGAGTCATCTATTCCGCGATATTGCTCGTAGGATATATCCTCTATCACATTCCCAATAGGCAAAAACGAATCATTGTTGCAGCCTCGCTTATGGTAGCAGGCACTATAGCAGGAAGTCTGACTATCGATTTTTGGCGCCAATACGGGGATGATCCTATCCGCGCTACGTTAAACACCAACACATGGAAATATATCCAAGCGAAGCCTTGGACAGGAGCGGGTGCAGGCGCACTCAATCCGATTGAGATATGCCATACTATCGGTGAAATTTATTGGCCGCACGTAGGGTATATTGACCCTGCACGCGATGTGGCGGACTGGCCGGAAAAAGCACACATGTTGCCGCATAATCAATGGTTAGCAGAGTGGTCTCATGGCGGTCTTCTTGCAGCATTGCTATCTCTGGCGCTATATATCACATTCGCTGTTCTTTGCGTGCGGAAGAAATGTTATTGGGGGGAAATAGCATGGCTCATTTTCGTTATTTTCTCTTTCTTGGAGCCTATGCTATATATCGGCAAGGGATTGTACTTATTCTGTATGTTAGCGCTCTTTCTCCAAGCCACAACGGAATGTAAAGAGTAATCCTCGAGGAATACACATGCTCATCGTTTGTCGTCCTTGCGCGAAAGACCCATCAAAAGTGTATTCCGTTAATGCAGTTCCGAAATCATAGATGTTATAGCACAGCACCTCTAGCGACATCGGAATATCGTTAATCCACCATCGGCCGGTAGCACGGAGTTCGAGATTAAAGAAAGCATCTTCGCGTTTTCCAAACCAGTTATTGGCCATATTGATGCCCTTGGCATCCATGTAATAGATGGCAGTCTGCGGATGTCCTGACGGAGAAGTATAATCAGCCGTGCGGAATGAAGAGAATGGCTGACCGTCTTTGAACTTGCCGTTGAATCCGATTGAGAAATATTTGCAGGCGTTATAGGTCACTTGCATGCGAAGGATGAAGGACTTATCCTGATCCAAACGGCAGTTAGCTTGATGCGACAAACCTGCTTCCACTTCTTCCTGCACATAATATGTATTCGGATTCGCCGAACTCTCGGAGAGCACGCCGATATTATTATGCAGCGGACCATTTCCTAATGTGCTTAGACCGGCCATTAGATAACTCTGCCAACTGAGCATGACGTACCATTTGCGGCCGGTATAGGTATATTTTACCATATTGGACATGTAATAAGGAGTGCGCCCGCCTACGCGCGAGGACATCAGATCCATCGGCTGCGTCGTCACGGTATATTGCTTCTCTTCCTCACGCAGGTAATAGAGATCTCCTTCCTTCACCATATTCGCATCCACCCCGTCCGTAAAATCCGTGAACCAGAGGTTGTAGTATTTGCGAATGGAATTGAGGATTGCTATTTCGTGCCGGCGGGATTTACCGAAAGTGAACCGTATCGGCAGGTCCAGCACCGCATACGAAGGTTGATGCATCCAGAGCGTATTATCCGGCGTGTGGTATGCACCGCCGGTCGTAGCCAGGAGCGTGTTATCCGCATAACGCATCTCGCCGGACATATAGTCGGCACTCAGGTATCGCACTTCGTCCCAGGTATAAGACATCCGGTGATGGCTAAGCGACAGACCGAAACGGAACCACCATACCGGTGTATAATCGAATGCTACCTTCGCCAGCCAGTTAGGTGTTACAACCGACCTGCCATTACCCAACAAAATGCCATCCAGAGAAACACCCAGGTGGGCATAAAAATCCAACCCTCTGGTCCAGTTTCTCTTCTCTGCAATGAGCAATGCTTCGTTTTCCAGCAGACCTGCTGTGAAGGAGGAGGAATGCCAATACGTGGTATAAAGCGGAGAGGGCGAGGGTTCATTGATCGCCTGCGAATAGAGCGCATTGCTCCATGTATCGGTCGTAGGGCGGAAATGGAGCAGCGAGTTATAACCTTCCGCATGCACGCGCAACCAAGGCAAAAGCGGCTGGTCGTACTGTAAAGACAGATTCACGCTGTGCAGCCTGCCGTCAGCGTACCAGGGGTCAAAGGCCTCACCATCATGATCCAGAATATTACGGGCAAAATGAAGCGTGTCGTGCCGCAACCGGTTCAGTTCATAACTCATTCCGGCTACTAACACTCCCTGATTAGAAAACTTCGTAGTAGCATAGAGTCCTGCCTGATATCCCTGATGTTGCGCTAACTCATTGCGATTAAAATAGAACTCAGAACCGTAGTCCGACCTTCCTTGCGCGACAAGAAAATAGTTAAGAGTGGAGCGTTTGGCGTTTATTGGTATCTCGCCGTCCAGCTGTGCCTGATAGTTAGCAGCAGGGTACATCCCGTTGATACCCGTTTGATCAAAAGCATTTATTTCCCGTTTGTCATAATGGGCGTATGCGTGCTGGTAATATCTTCTGCCGAAAGCAGGGATGGCAAAAGTGACATCCATCGTTCCGGCACCTATGATATGGTTTCGCATCTCTATTGGCCGGAGGTCCATCGTACGCTCTTCAGCAGAGGAATGGAAAAGGTTAATCAATTGCTTCGTGCCGGGTGAGATACCTCCTAATCCGCCTATGTTGCCTGTCAGGCGAAGGCTCTGCCGTTGGATAGTATCGTCTGTGAAAGATAGTTCACCATCATGATAATCCAACGCCAGCGAAGCGCGGTCCATCTGCGTATGGATCATTGTACTGCCTACCAGAAAACGGCTATCGATTCGCATGCCGTTCAGCCGATACTTGTTTTGCCGAAAAGAATTACCAGCGATGGAAAAGACCTGTTGGTTGCCTAAATTCCATTCGCCGGTAGTCTCTGTTTCATAGACGATATAATCACTATGATTATCTAAATAATGTCCGAGGTCTGTAGTTTGATACCACTGACCAAAGAACGAACTCGCAATAGTGTCTATTCCGATAAGTATGGCCTGTAGAAGGGTCATCAGATACCGAATAAATTATGGAAGAAACTCTTCTTATTTCCAGCGCCCGGTGCTATATTCGGGCTGTTTTGCAACTGCTCTATCAGTTTGCGTTCCTCTTTATTCAGTTTTTCCGGGATGTACACGCCTACATTGATGAGCAGATCTCCTGTGCCGTACGAACGACCGTACTGGTCAATGCGTGGCAGACCTTTACCCCTCATCCGCAGCACCTTTCCAGGCTGTGTACCGGGCGTGATGGTGATTTTGACATCGCCCGTGAGGGTAGGGATCTGAACCTGTCCGCCGAGGACAGCCGTAGGCATATCGAGCAGAAGATTATAAATCAGATCGCTTTCCTGACGGATGAAATCCTTGTGCTCCTCTTCCTCTATCATGACGAGCAGATCTCCCGGCACACCGCCTCTCGGTGCGGCATTACCTTTGCCCGGTACAGTCAGTTGCATACCTCCCATGACGCCGGCAGGGATAGTAACAGTGATCACATCCTCATCGCGAACCACACCCTGGCCTCCACATCTGGTACACTTATTCTTGATAATCCGTCCTTCTCCTCCGCAGGTGTCGCAGGCTGATTGTACCTGCATCATACCGAAGATACCACGTTGCGCACGAGTGACACGTCCTGTACCATGACAGGTAGGACAGGTCTCTGTGTTACCATCCGCCGAACCGGTTCCGTGACATTCCTTACATTCCACGAGTCGCCGCACTTTAATCTTCTTCTCGCATCCCGTAGCAATCTCTTCGAGCGTGAGGGACACCCGTCCGCGCAAGTCACTTCCTTTGCGCTGGCGCGGACCCCGGCTGCGGCTGCCTCCCATGAACATTTCTCCTATATCGCCCAGGTCGAATCCGGCGCCCTGGAAAATATCGCCAAAATGAGAGAAAATATCCTCCATTGACATGCCTCCGCTGCTGAATCCTCCAGCTCCTCCCATGCCGGCAAAGCCGTATTGGTCGTAACGGGCACGCTTCTGCGGGTCCGAAAGCACTTCATAAGCCTCAGCCGCCTCTTTGAATTTCTCTTCGGCTTCTTTGTCGCCCGGGTTTTTATCCGGGTGATATTGTATAGCCTTCTTGCGGTAGGCTTTTTTTATTTCGTCAGGTGTCGCAGTTTTCTCGACTCCTAATACTTCATAATAATCTCTTTTCTCAGCCATAAATTCGTTTCGTGTTTAGGGTTTAGTGTTTAAGGGTTATTCTCCGACAACAACTTTCGCAAAGCGAATGACTTTTTCGCCGAGTTTGTATCCCTTTTGCGTACAATCGATCACTTTGCCTTTTTTGTCCTCTCCGGCAGCAAAAGTAGTTACTGCCTCATGCTCGTCGGTATTGAAATCCACGCCGTCTGTCATGATGGCATGCACGTCATGTTTGTCGAGGAAAGAGAGGAACTTCTGATAAATAAGCTTCACTCCTTCATCTTCGGTAGCTTTTATCGCGCGCTCGAAATCATCAACGAGAGGTAACATATCCGTGAAGATACGCTCACCAGCAGTAGTCATGAGATCGAGTTTCTCTTTATTGGTACGTTTACGGAAGTTATCGAACTCCGCCATCATACGTAGGTTTTTGTCCTCCAGTTCTTCGATGCGTGTTTGGAGTTCTTCGATTGTTGGGGCTTGTTGCTCAACAGGTTGTTCAACTTGTTTTTTATCTTTTTTTGCCATATTCTAAGTGTATGATAATCCAATTGCGGTTGTTCAATTTCTATGCCACGCACATGAGTACTGCCATTTTGGCAGATTATTAAAATATGCTTTGTTGACCGTCTGCGCCAAGCGGTGTCTTGCCCAAATGCTTGTATGCCAATTCTGTCGCTTCGCGTCCTCGCGGAGTGCGTTTGATGAAGCCTTCCTTGATAAGATACGGCTCGTAGACATCTTCGATCGTACCGGCATCCTCTCCCATAGCCGTAGCGATGGTGTTGAGTCCGACCGGTCCGCCACGGAACTTATCGATGATGGTCGTAAGCAGTTTGTTATCTATCTGGTCGAGACCGAAAGTATCGATATTCAGCGCCTCCAAGGCATATTTGGCTATCTCCAAATCAATCTTTCCATCTCCTTTAACCTGCGCAAAGTCACGCACGCGTCGCAGGAGCGCGTTCGCAATACGCGGCGTACCACGGCTTCGACGCGCTATCTCTCCAGCCGCTTTTTCATTGATCTCTACATTCAACAGACGAGCAGAACGCTTGACGATACCGGCGAGAATATCAGCATCATAGTACTCGAGGTGGCAGTTGATACCAAAACGGGCACGAAGCGGCGAGGTCAACAGACCGCTGCGCGTGGTGGCGCCGATGAGCGTGAAATGATTGAGGTCTATCTGTATCGTACGCGCCGAAGGACCTTTATCAATCATGATGTCGATACGATAGTCCTCCATCGCCGAATAGAGATATTCCTCTACAATCGGACTGAGACGATGTATCTCATCGATGAAGAGGACATCATTCGGTTCGAGACTCGTGAGCAGCCCTGCCAAGTCACCGGGTTTATCCAATACCGGACCGGAAGTCACTTTGAAGCCGACACCGAGTTCATTAGCAATAATGTTCGCCAGCGTTGTTTTGCCAAGTCCCGGAGGGCCAAAGAGCAACACATGATCGAGACTCTCATCACGCAGCTTGGCTGCTTCTACAAAAATCTTAAGGTTCGATGTCACTTTCGCCTGCCCTGCAAAATCGGCAAAGCACAAGGGTCGGAGCGCATTATCCTGCTCCTTCTCGGACATCTGTTGTCGTATATCAAATTCTGCCATAATGCTATTGAGTTACTGCGTGGAATAATTGCTCCAAGTCCGCTATTTTGTCTATTGGTTCATCCGCTTTTATCTCTCCGTGATCCAGAATGACCACGCGATCACACATCTCCCGCACCTCTTGCATGATATGCGTCGATAGGATCACTGTGCGTTCCTTACCCAGATCACGGATCAAACTGCGTATCTCTACTAACTGATTCGGGTCAAGACCCGTAGTCGGTTCATCAAGAATCAGCAGTTCGGGATTTCCCAACAACGCTTGCGCCAAGCCTACGCGCTGACGATAACCTTTACTTAACTCGCGGATATGTTTATGCCGTTCCGGCGTCAATCCAACACGGTCGATGAGTGCGGAAATATCCTCTTTTGTGTGGGTCAAACCAGCCATAAACCGGAGATATTCCGTCACATACATCTCCTCGTATAGCGGATTATTTTCCGGCAAGTAACCGATACTCTCCGGCACCTGCACTTTTCCGCTGTCAGCTTTCCATAGACCGATAAGGATCTTCATCAGCGTGGATTTTCCCGCACCATTAGGTCCGAGCAATCCCAACACCTGTCCGGCAGGAATCTCCAGGCAGATATCTTTTAGCACTTGCTGTGCGCCAAACGACTTGTTGATATGTTCGATCGTTATCATACCGTCGCTTCAATATTCCAAACGAACGCGCGGACGCCCACTTCTTCGTTTCGCAGGTCGAGTTTCTTAACTGATTCCAGGAGTGTGGGCACTTGTTCATCTTCAACTACTGCAATGATGCAGGAGTTCATCTCCGGCCAAGCGTGTGTGCCGCGACGCGGTTCACCTCCGTTCGTACCACGACCTTGTACCTGCTCGAAGAACGTGAAGCCGTTGATACCCAGCACGTCCAGCATATATTCTACACGGCCTGTATTAGCCTGATTGAACACTATCATTACGCTTTTCATTTCTCTTCCTCCTTTTTCACTTTAATATCCATGAAGATAAATTTCTTGCGGAGCGCTTCTTGTTTGTCGCGGTCACCATGCTTGGTCATTGAGCCATAGAGCACAGGTACCAGATAAAGTGTCAAGAATGTGCTGACTGTCAAACCGCCGATGACAACGATTCCGAGCGGTTGCCACATCTCAGCGCCTTCACCATTTGAAACAGCCATCGGCACCATACCTAAGATCGTCGTAAAGGCGGTCATCAAGATAGGACGAATACGGCTGCGGCCGGACATCGTGATGGCGTTATTCAATTCGTAGCCTCGCTCACGCATCAGGTTGATATAGTCCACAAGCACAATTCCGTTCTTCACCACAATTCCGACGAGCAATACAATACCCAGTGCACCGATCATATCGAGCGAGCGACCGGTGAGCCACAACGCGAGGATGACACCCGTGAAGGCCGGGAAGATGGTCAGGATGATGATGAACGGCATGCGAAGCGACTCAAACTGCGAAGCCATGGTGATATAAACCAACAGAATGATAAGTGCTCCCAGAAGGATTATATCTCTAATGGTATCCTGCATGTCTTCGAAATTTCCAGCGAGATGAATGGAATACCCAACCGGCAGGTCGAGTTGCGGCAGTACGTTTGCCTCTATCTGTGCAGCGAGTTCGCCGAGCGAAGTGTTGTACGGCGTTACCTTAACGGTCACAATACGTTGACGCGACTTACGCTCGATAGTAGGCGGCGCCCAGTACTCACCGATGGAAGCTACTTCTGACAATTTCACTTTCGCGCCTGTAGGCGTCGGGATGGTGAGATCCATGACGTCGGAGATCGAGTTACGGTCTTCTTCTTGGAGACGCACGACGATGTCATACTCCGAACCATCGTCCTTGAGGTAGCCGCAGTTCATACCGGCTACACGGTTTCGCAGATAGGTTGAGATGGTAGCTGAAGAGAGTCCCAAGCGAGACGCTTTCTCCTTATCGACAGTGATCTTGATATCCGGGCGGTCGTCCTCACGGCTGATGTTGACGTCACGCGCTCCCGGCAATGCCATACAGAGACGACGCGTCTGTTCTGCCAATTGGCTTGTCTTATCGAAATCATATCCGTAGATTTCCACATTGACAGTGTTACCTCCACCTCCGCCGGGACCGTTGGATGCTACCTGACATTGGTATTCCACGATCTCCGGATATGTCGCCATTTCCTGACGAAGGATCTCGGCAATCTCCCAAACCGTCTTGTCGCGCTCCCATTTCTTGGGCAGACGAACGGTCATGGAAATCTTATTGTTCATCGTCGAAGAGAATAGAGCAGAAATAGTAGCCTCATCGTTCGATCCGGCAGAAGTGTTGATTAACTCGATCTCCGGCACAAGCACCATGAAACGGGTCTCGAGTGCACGCGCGGTCTTAAGGGTCTCTTCGATACGCGTACCGCGTTGCAGTTTGACTGTGACGGAGAGACGACCGTTATCCTGTTCTTGCATAAAGTCCATACCAATACGTCCTGTAAAGACAGGAATGAGGGATAGAGCGAAGATGCCGACGATGGCGATGATCGTGATTGCTTTATGATTGAGACACCATCCGAGTGATTTCTCGTAGTAGCCGTCGATGATATCCAACATGCGTACGACGGTCTTGTCGTACCAGGTCTGTTTACCGGCCTCATCGTCGATCAGGTTTCCGTTCTCATCCACATGCACTTTCTTCGCTGTGAGCAGCTTGGAGCAGAGCATAGGAGTAAGGGAGATAGCGACCAGCGTCGAGGTACAGCAAACAACGGTCACGATCCAGCCTAACTCGTGGAACATGATACCCATCTGACCATTGAGCATGGTCAGCGGCACGAACACGGCTACGAGCACGAGGGTTGTAGCGATAACGGAAACCCATACCTCGTTCGTTGCGTATATAGCCGCCTCGTGCGGGTCTTCGCCACGTTCGACGTGACGCGTGATATTCTCCAAGACCACAATCGCATCATCCACGACCATACCAATGGCGATGGTGAGCGAACAGAGGGAGATAATATTGAGCGACGAATCGGCGACACCCAGATAGATAAACGCCACAATGAGGGCGATCGGGATAGTGATTCCGATGATAAGCGTCGCGCGCCATTTGCCGAGGAAGAAGAGCACGACGAGCACGACGAAGAGCAGCGCGTACATAACGGACTCTTCGAGCGAGTTGATTGAATTCTGGATGGTCTCCGACAGGTCGTATATCTTCTCGATCTTGACGTCAGACGGCAGTTGTTTCTGGATACGGTCCAGTTCTTTGCGCACGTCCTTACATATCTGCACCGTATTGGCACCCGTCTGTTTGGCAATGATCAAACGCACCGCTTCACGACCGTTCGTCTTCTCGTCCAGAGACAAGTCTTTGATCGTATCCTTGACCGTTGCGATATCGCGAATGAACACCTGTTGCCCTTGCGGCGTGATGGTCACCATCAGGTCCTCTATCTCGGAGGACTCGATATACTCGGAGCGCACCTGCATCTGGTATTGCTCGGTCGGCATCTTGATCGTACCCGAAGAGAGGTTGAGGTTATTAGCCTGAATCACTTGACCTACCTGCTCTATCGTTAGACCGTACGCATCCAGTTTCTGCTGGTCGATATTGATATACACATGCCGGTCCGGCGCACCGGAAAGGGATATATTACCGATTCCGTCCACTTGGTTGAGTTGCGGAATGACCTCGTCATTAAGGATCTTATCCAGACCGGCATAGGTCTCGTCGGCAGTAATAGAGTACTGCGCAACCGGCATGGCGGAGGTCGATAGTTTGAAGATCATCGGCGTACCGCAGTTATCCGGTAGATTACTCTTCGTCATATCGACGTACGAACGTACATCATTAACCGCTTCGTCCATGTTTGCTCCCCATTCCAACTCCAGCATCACCATCGACATGTTATCCTTCGATTGCGAAGTGATATGCTTCAGGTGATCAACGGAAGTCAGGGCATTTTCCATATATTTGGTGACGTTGGTCTCCATTTCCGATGCCGAAGCGCCCGGATAAGTAGTCATCACCGTGATATAAGGAGGATCCATCTGCGGAAACATATCCACAGGCAGTTTTACGAAGCTATAGATACCGATGACGATGACTGCGATGAAGATCAACGCAGTCGTCACCGGTTTTTGTATCGCTGATTTATAGATTGCCATAGTTTATTCTTTTACTATATTTAGTTTGACACCATCTACAAGTTTATGTTGGCCGGTGGTAACCAACTCAACACCCGGAACGATTTCCGGTGCGATGATCTCGATGTCCTGGTCAAAACGCTGACCTAACGTAACTGCTACGCGTTTTGCTCGACCGTTTTCGTTGATGAAAACATAGCGATCATTTGCACCTACCAGTTTCTCAACTGCCTGATACGGCGCAACGATTGTATTCACTTTACCCAAACCGATAGTGGTCGTCACGTACATGCCCGGACGCAGCAGGTTCTTGCCGTTAGGCACTACGATCTTGGCCTGGAAGGTGTGACTCGATGCGTCAATCGTGGGATAAACAACCTCAATCGTTGCCGGGAAAGTCTGGTCAGGATAAATCTCCGATGTCAACGTCAGTTTCATGCCTGCTTTGAGCAACGGGAAATACGTCTCAGGAACAGCTACCAGCGCTTTCAGTTTGTCGATCTGCGTCAATACCAATATCGGCTGACCGGCAAATAACTCGCCGTCCTCGTAGTTCTTAGCTGACACAACCCCGCTAAACGGCGCCTTTACATATGTATTGGTCTGCAAAAACTCCAACTGCTCTTTCGTCGAGTTGTATTGTGCCGTAATCTGGTCAAACTGCTGCTGGGTTGCAGAACCGGTCTTCAACAACTGCGTAATACGGTTCTTCTCGATCTCCAGGTTGGTCAGACTGATCTTCGTCGTCTTATACTGCGTCTGGTCCATGCGAACAAGATCCGACCCTTTCGACACACGGTCGCCTACCTCGCGGTAGATATGCTCAATCTTACCCTGCAGCGAAGGTGCTACATTTTGCGTCAGATACCCCTGCAAGTTCGTCGAAACAGAGATTTCGCGCTCTATCTCGCGAGGTTGCAGTACTGTCGTACGCACTTGCTCTACGCGTTCATCTTCTTGCGCTCCGGTTGTGTCTTTTCCGCCGCAACCTACGAGCGCCAAGGCTGCGAGCAAACAAAGAATGTTCTTTTTCATATATCGTTTTATTTTAGTCTAGTTATTCAAGAATTTCTCGAGTTCCACCTGTGCGTTCACGAGGCTCAGCATCGCCTGAACATAACTGCTTTGCGCGTTAATCAGATCATTTGATGCGTTCGTCAACTCCATGTTACTGCTCGCGCCGTATTTGTATTTGTTGGTCGCGGAAGCAAACACACGACGCGCTACTTCGATATTGTCTTTCTCGTTCATATAAGTCTCGTACGCGTTCGTCAGGTTGAAGCACAACTGATGATATTGGATCTGCAAATTGTCCGTCGTTTCCGACAGCGTATTTTTTGCCGTCTCGTACGCAATCTTCTTCTCTACCACGCCTGCCGCACGTTTGCCGGACGACCAAAGTGGCATCTTTACCGTCACTTGTACCACATTCGGAGGAGTCATACGCATACCGCCTTCGCCGTAATATTTCTGGTTCTGGTAGTTATAAGCCAGCGCAATAGTCGGACCGTAAGCCCAGCCCGCCAGATGCACATTCGTCTTAGCCAAATCGGTCTGTTTGCGCAGTAACTGGTAATTCAGATTGTTCTCGATATTAAAATCTTCACCCAGCAAAGTCAGCACTCTGTCCGGTGAAAGAACAGCATCGATCTCTTCGGTCAACACCAGTTCTGTCTCCGCCGGCACATCCAGCAGCACTTTCAGGCTGTTGTTCGCCAATTCGATATTGCGTTTCTGCGAGTTAATCGAGTTCTTGAGTGTGTTTACGCGCACACGGATCTGATCGGCGGTCGTTTGCTCTGCAGCGCCGGCATCTACGGCATTCTGCGTGATAGCTTCCAGATCCTGGATATTCACCAGACTGGAATCCAGCAAGGCGGAAATACTCTGCAGCGCCAGCACAGAAACATAACTGCTCATCACACTTCCGCGCAACTGCGTCTCCGATTGCTCCAGCGAGATCTTCTTCATGTCGATAGCGATATTCTGAAGCAATACACCTACCACACCTTGACCGTTCAGACCGATGGTAGCGGTTGCTCCAAGTGCACCTACATTCGGCATGGCAATATTGATTTTATTGCCCATCATAGTCATCTCTGCCGTATAACCCAGATAGTTGCTGTAACTGTAACTTCCGTCCACTTGCGGCAGCAACGATGCTATGGTCTGCCAGCGAGCGGCATAAGCCTGCTGAACCGCCAACGAAGCGTTCCTCAAACTCCGGTTCTGTTTCACAGCATAATCCTGCGCCTCTTTCAGGCTCAGACTCATCACCTTCGGCGTACTCTTTCTCGCTTCTTGCGATTTCGTCGCAGCCATCACATGATCTTCCGCCATTACCGCTGTACTCGTCACGAGCAGCACGGTCATCATCAAAATAATTTTTCTCATATATTGTCTTTTCTATAATGTCTTTTTATTGATACAATTTCAATCCTTCTTCGCTCAGCACTCCGCGAACGAACACATCCATCGCCGTATGGCCCAACTGATGCATATTGTAGCCGCCGGCTTCTATCACTTCAAAATCACGTATCGCATCGCTATGGATCTTCGCAAACAAAGTCGCTGTCAATTCTATATTAAGGTTCGCGCGCACGTATCCTTCCGCCTTGCCTTGTTCCAGGTAGCGACTGATATATTCCTTCTGCTTCAAAAAACACTCTTGCTGAAAATCCGCAAACTGACGTGGATAATATTTCTTGAGGTCATAAACCAACTGCGGCACACGACGCACGTCGTTTTTCTCCGCTTCCTGGTGTTTTAGAAATTTTGTTACCAACTGACGAAAATCATGCAATTTCTCCAGCTCTTCCATTTTGGCGGAGATATGCATTAGATTAGCGTGCAGCAATTCCGCCACTAACTCATCTTTGGATTCAAAATAGACATAAAATGTCTTCTTCGACATTCCCAGCTCACGACAGATATCATCTATCGAAACACTACGGATGCCCAGGCGAAAAAACATCTCGCCTGCCGTCTTGATAATATGACATTTCTGATCTTCTGACATATCTTTTGCAAAAAAGCGCACAAAATTACTGCTTTTTTTTGACATACGCAAGAAAATCGGAAACTTTTTTCACTTTTGTAGTTTCCATGTTGCAAAATCGACAAAATAAAACAGCCCGCATTGCTGCGAGCTGTTTTTTGCTCCCTTCCTTGCAGGGAAGAGCTTGCGTTAGGCTTGTTCGTATTACAAGCGCGTTCCTATAGCGTTGTATTTCACGCCGTTCTTCATAATGATTAACTGACCATTCTCGAAGAACTTAACAGCCTTAACTACCTCTTCGGTGTTGTCGATAGCCGTCTCTTCGCCTCCGTTCTCATGCACTTCACCGGTAATTTTAACTTCGCTGATGATTGGATAGAATGTGAATGCAGAATTAGCAAAGGCATCCATCAAATTATGCATCCAAGGATAAATTCGGAGGTAGAATGAGTCTCCTTCCTGTACGGTAACGTTTATGCTTTCATTGATTTCTGTCAGTTTGGCTTTGTCGATATCTTCGGTCTCGAGCAACAGTTGCGGTTCATCGAAATAGTCATCCATTGAGTACATTACAGTGAATCGCATCCATTGCCATCCGGACGAACCTACAAACAGTGAAATAGCATCCAAATCAATGATAGCTGCAGCCTTAAACGCAAATTCTACATAGATGTCCGGATCATAGGACTCTGCTCCTCCTTCTGTCCATTTCATCTGGTACATGTGGAAATTATGGTCAGCGCCGTAAGGAGAGCCGGTAGGATAACTTACTGTGCTTTGTGTGCAGATATACGAACCATCTTCCAAGCCGCTTCGTACTTCTGAAAAAGGCTCAACAGGACCGCTGACGGAGGCATTTGTATGCGCGGTTAATGCCCAGTGTACATTCACATCCGTGCCTAACGCGTCTAGCGCTGTGTATTGAGCGGTTGTCGTTACCTTGTTGTAAACAGGGCAAAAGCCTTTGTCCCACCCAGTGAAGAGAAAACCATCACGTGTCGGGTGCTCCGGCTCGAACGCACCTTCTCCGCTGAGTACATCAGTTGTGCGTAATACTGTTCCGTCCCAGTCGAGAAACGTTACAGTAGCTGCACTTAAACTTATGCTCACTAGCAATGTAATTGCTAAAAATATATGTTTTTTCATAAGTATTATGTTTTAATATAGATTAACGAATTTGTGAACCTAAGGCATTATACATCGTGCCGTCCGGACGAATAATAACCAATTGCCCGTTCATCATCCTTTTGTAACTTTTATTCTCTATATTCACATCTTCAAGCCCTTCATGCGGATCCTCGTTAGGGTCAAAAGCGAGGCCTTCAATCTTCACGTTGCGCAAGCAAATATACTTACCGCTCTTAACTTCGCCCAAGTTATGCCAAGGCAGCACGCGTACATGCAATGTCTCGCCTGCGGGAACAGTTATCGTTGGACTCCATTCCTGATGTACTATTGTTACATTGGTCATGTTTTTCATCTCTACTAACTCCTGACCGTTGGCAATCTCGTCGCCGACACCAACGCGAACACGGCAACACATCGTAGCAGTACTATGAGAAGCAATATCCATTTGAATCTTTGTAACACGAATATCCAGCGTGCTCGGAGCTGTGATAGCAAAGTCGATATAACGATCTGCATTCTCGTCCTCCTCTCCTGCCGGCCAAGCGGTCTTAGCTCCGCCGTCGTCTGCATTATGCAAACGTACTAAACTTACACCGGTCGTGCCATCTACATCCGTAAAATCAGGCTTGATATCTGCGTCCATCATATGTTGCATCGTCAATTCTGCGGAAATCGGTCCTTCAACTACGGCTTCCGGAAGCGGACGTGCGTCCATCTTCCATAGTGCGCTTACTGCGCTACCGCCTTCCAAAGTTACTACGGAAGCCGATACGGGAATAACCAAACGAACACTACCGGAAACAACTACAACGGAGTCCGTGTTCGAGCCTGCTGCGGAATAAGAAGCGCGGATGAACAGTTTCTGGAACAAACTGCCACCAGCGTAGGTGCCGTTAGCAGAAGATGCATAGGTCTCTTTATCCAAACTTACTTGCAGATTCTCGCTGGCGGTCACATTAATGGTGCCGTCTGCCGGCTCCATACCAAAACCGGTTAACAGAATCTCTTGGTTCTGAGCAACACCGCTGTAAACCTCGCCGAAATCAATACTTGTCGGATTGGCACTAAGCGAAGTGGGGATGTCAATATACTGCGATAAAATACCGGCATTTTTCATCAGTTGCGCAGCTTCACGAGCAATTAGATTGGCAGCCAAGGCATTAGTATGTGTATTATCGCCGGTGTTAAATAATTGTGCGCTGCATGCGGCTGCGCCGTAGCGAACGTATAATGCACGGGTAGCTTCCGTCAAATCCAGGAAAGCTACGCTCTTTTCTGCTGCAACGATACGCATAGCTTCAACATAACTCATCGAGAGATCATTTGCCGGAACTGACTGGCCGGTCAACAATTGGCCATCCACAATCTTGCTGAAATTATCGCCAAGGTCGTGTTGTCCTGCGCGGGAAATATCTCCGTTCTTCCAGTTATTGCGGCATATCGGGCCAACTAATATAGGGGTTACGCCTAACGCACGCGCTTCATCTATATATAGACGTAAATAGTCGCGGTAGGTCGTCTGAGGATTCGTTCCTCGAGCATCAGTCGGCACACTGAGGCCGTTTGCTTCGCAGTATGCTTTATATTCCAGGTTGTCCGTACCGTTGGTATGCACACCTTCATCATTATGCGCAAACTGAATAATCAGGTAGTCGCCACTCTGCATCTTATTTTTTACTGCACCCCAATCGGCTGCTGCGTCATAGAATGTACGCGTGTCGCGACCCGAGTGACCGGCATTGTTCACCGTTACAAACGCAGGATCAAAGAAAGCACCGAGGTACATACCCCAACCGCGCTTTGCATTGGATTCTTCATACCATGCCATTGTACTGTCACCAATCGTGTGAACCTTAATGGCACCGTTCATGGTCAATAAGCTCATCGCTCCTACCATCAAAAGGGAAAAGATTTTTTTCATGTGTTGAATGTTTTTAAAGTTAAACGATAAAATGAATTACGCTGCAAAAGTACTGCTTTTCGCGCATACAGACGTACAAAAATTACCCAAATATGTTCAAAAACTTGTGTATGTGCGATTTTTGTTGTAATTTTGTGTCGATTTTGTTAAAAAGATGAAACGCGGATTGTTATACATAGCGCTTATCCTCCTTCCTTTCACTGTGACGGCGACTGAATATTGGTTGCAGTTCTATGATGATAGAGACGGCTTGAGCCATTGGCATACTTCCCGGACTGTACAGGACTCCACGGGAATGATGTGGGTTGCTACATGGAATGGACTGAACCGATTTGACGGAAGCCGATTCGTGACATTCAAGACCAACGCAGGAGACAGTATATCAACACCTTCGGATAAAATCCGTCGGATTGAACTGGATGAAGAAAATAATCTGATCTGTGTCGTAGAAGATAGTATTTATCTATTTAATACCCATCTCTGCCGGTTTGACACGCTCTCGCGTGCGAAAAAAGAAGAGATGCGCGAGCGGATGCACGTAAAGCATAATCCGGATTTGCTAATCCCAAAAGAAATATACACGCAGTTGGGAAACTTAACCTTGCGTAATATCCGATATGATTATGTAGATAATGCCCGTAATCACTGGCTGGTGGATGATCATGGTCTCTATGTCGCTACTCCGGTTATTCCACGCGGCAAACGAATTGGTCATGATGAGGTGAGATATCTTTGTCGACTCGAAAATGGTGAGGTGTGGGCGTCACTGAGATATACAAATAAAGTGGCAGTATATGATTCCTCGCTGCAATGGATTAGAACTGATACCTATGTTGCGCCGGTTTATTGTATTCGTCTTATGGACGATGGAATCATCTGGCTCGGAACTAAACCAGGACCGCTTGTGCGGATCAAGGATGGTCGACAGCAGGAATATCCCATGGTGAGAAACGTATATGATATCTTACCGGACAAAAAAGGAAAACTATGGATAGCGACATATGGCTTCGGCGTCTGGAGAGAAGAAACCGATGGATCTTTTGTGCAATTGCCCGGAACGGAAAAACTGTTTGTAAGAAGGCTGATGATGATAGGGGATACTACCTTGATTGCCGCTACTACAACAGGTTTGCTGGTCCTTCAGTCGGATTCGCTAACAATGTATCAACGCGAAGCGTATAATCCCTATTCGCTGAGTAGCAATGCGGTAATGTGTATGGCGGAGCATGGCGGAATGGTGTATGTCGGAACGGAGGGCGGAGGATTGAATTTGATTAAGATGGAGGATATCCATGCTAATCAATGGAAATTCGATCATATGAATATGGCACAAGGACTGCCGAGTGATATTATCTATGAGATTACGCCATGGAATGATAGCACTTTATTGTTGCAAGGGAATAGTGCGCTTGCTCTACTGAATACGCGCAGCATGCAAGTGGTGAATTTCGGTGGCGCCTATTTCAATTACACAGATGATAAACGACTTATTTTAGGCGAAGTGCCGCCATCGTGGATATCGTCAAACTGTCTTCTTGTGGCACCTAATGATGGCATCTTGGCTCTTGATAAATCAGACTTAAAGTTAGATACCATGCCGGTGCGGATTGCCATTAGTGCTATTCAACGCAGCAATGGACCGATGAATTATGCTGTGGATACGATATCGCAGGTCGTTCTGGCTCCTCATGAACGCAGCCTCGGTATATGGTTCTCTGCTTTGGATTATCGTAACAAAGGAGCAATCTTGTATAAGTCGCGTATTTATAAGCGTGATGCTTATCAAACATCATGGAGCCCGGCTACTTCTTCTGCGGAAATTCAAATCCCGGACCTTCATCCCGGAGAATATGTGTTTGAGATATGCTCGACAAATGCTTATCGGCAGTGGCAGAATAACAGTAGGCAAATTATTATTATCGTGGAACCTACGTTTATGGAGAGCGCTTTCGGTAAAACGATAGTGCTACTATTGGTGTTAGCCGCTATTTTGATTATTACTATCTCACTCTTGCATGCTGCGGCCTTGAAACAAAAACGACAAGAGGCATTGGAGGCCTATTTCGATGTACAAGAGAGATTATCTGCCATGGCACAGAGCAATCAGCCGCAGACATTACCATTGCCGGAAGTGATGGTCGCAGGATACCTGAGTAAAAACGAACAGTTTATACAAACGCTTACGTCGTTTATGGAAACCAATATGGGGAATGTAGAAATCTCTGTGGAAGATTTGATGACTGCGACTAACATGAGCCGTTCTTCTCTAAATCGCAAGATGCATGAGCTATTTAACCTTTCCCCGAAAGATTTCTTGCAGGAGGCTAGAATCAAGCATGCTTGCTCCCTTCTTAAACAGACTGATCTGTCGATTAAAGAAATAGCGTATGCTTGCGGATTCAGCAATCCGCACTATTTTGCTACTTGCTTTAAAAGTTCTATCGGATCTACTCCTACTGAGTATAGAGAGGCATAGGTCGCGCAAAAAAACAGCCCGCATTTCTGCGAGCTGTTTTTTGTCAGTGGAAGCGTGGCTTATAGCACGCGAGCACCCTGTGCGTTGTAGAGGATGCCGTTCTTCTCGATGAGAAGCTGTCCGTTTCGGATCACTTTGACAGCCTTGAGGTCGTCGTTGGTGTTATCGAGTGCAGTGGGGAGCGCGAAGGTAGCTACGACTTCCACATTCTCAGCGGGCATAACGAAGAAGATGTCAGCGCCCGGAGCTGTTTGTGTAAGAGCGATGCCGTTGTATGTAGCGTTCATCACGATGTATCCCTCAGCCGGAGCAAAGTCAAGGATTACTTCCTCGCCCGGGAATGCAACGGTCCATCCGCTAACGGCACCATTCTCAGCCGCCGCATAAGTAATATTATACATTACGTTTGCAATCGGCTCGTCAACCATGATTTGCTTGATAACTACGGTACTGCTGCTTGATGTAGCCAGTTTTACATAGGTGTCTTCCGTAGCGGTATACTCAAAAATACCGGTTGTGTGGTCAGCAGCGGCAGCGCCGTTGAGGGTCACCTTAACAGCAGCAGGTAAGTTGCCGAATTTCACGCGGAGCGTCTTACTAGCCTGCAACCAACCGGCGATGTATGCACCGGAAGTCTTGAACTTCATGCCGAGATAAGCTTCGTTACGAGCTGCTCCCTTTGAGTCGTTGAGAGAGTCAAGAGCGTTGATAGAAGCGTACTCGATGTTAGCAGCAGTTAAAGCACCTTGGATGTTGTATCCAGTACCGTTAGCTACAACCAGTTGCTCAATGTTAACGGAACTCATGTAGTTCTTAGCTAATACAGCAGAGTAGTTGATTGTAGCACTCTCGCTCAGTTCGCCGATAGTCAAACCAATAGTTGTCGAAGCAGCTGCTACTTCTACAGCGCTTTCATAACTGATAGCCACCTGTGCGTTCAGTTTGCCGTCTTCACCTACAGTAACGCTGGTCGGGGTAACGGTCAGACCTGCAAGGTTAGGAATGGTCAGGTTATAGGTACCCGGAGTGAGGTTCTTTCCGCTAAAGGTAATATTAGCACTCGGATTAAGATTGGATGCAGTAACTGCGAGAGTTACTGTAGCCGGAGCTACTGCTAAAGCAGGCGTATCGTCGATAACAGCTTCGCCTGTTGGCTCACCACAGTTGGCAACCTCAATGCTAACGAGATAAACGGTGTTGTTACGTTGGAGCAAGAATTTGCTTGCGCCAATTAACGGGCTACCTGCTGGAATAGTATAAGAGAGCGTATTCTCTTCGAGTGCAGCAG
>JAGCFY010000102.1 GCA_017649845.1 Paludibacteraceae bacterium | reverse complement strand
TAAGGATGAGGTAGGTATAGATCAGTACGTTCGCATTCACGAAAGTGGCATCTCCGCTGACGCGTGCCAACTCCTGTTGCGCAGGAGTGAGCAGACCGATCGAGCAAACCGCCATCAGCACATACGCCGCTGCGGCTACCACCATACCGTACGCGATCTTACGCGGAGCGGAAGGTTCTTTGCCCTTCTTGTTCAGCGCACCGAAGATAGCCATGCTCACCGGCGTCAGAGCTACTACGTAGAACGGGTTGAACTGCTGGAAGATAGGAGCAGCGATACCCAGTTCTGCAGGATGGTTAAAGAACTTATACACCAGGATAGCTGCCATCGCGCTGCCTACGCCGCCCCAGATCAGTTTCGCTTTCTTGGATCCGTCACCGAAGATACCGAAGAGCGCATAGACTAATACGGCTACCATGACGAGATTCCAGATATCGAACGCCATCGTCTGTGCACCGCTCACTACGGGGTTCACAAACTCATCAGCGAAGAAGGTGAGGGTCAGTCCGTTCTGGTGGAAAGCCATCCAGAAGAAGAGCACTACGGTGAAGACGAGGCACAGCGCCACGATACGCTTCTTGGTCTGCTCAGGACTCAGTTCTTCTACGGGCTCGCCGCCGCTCTTAGCTGCTTGCTTGGCGGTATGCTCTACGTGCTTGAACCAAGGACGGCACGCGTAATAGATCGCGATACTGAGGATCAGGGACGCACAGGCTACCATGAATGCGAAATGGTAACTGTCATTGACGTTGTAACCCAGGCTCTCCTGTGCCCATGCCATGATCTTAACCGCAGCCGTAGGCGCGAACATTGCACCGATATTAATCGCCATATAGAAGAGCGAGAAGGCTGCGTCGCGGCGGTCGGCGTATTGGGGATCGTCGTAAAGGTTTCCTACCATCACCTGCAGGTTTCCTTTGAAAAGGCCGGTACCGAAGGAGATCAGAAGCAGCGCCAGGAGCATGATACCCATCGCAAAACCGCCTCCGCCCAACGGAATAGCCAGGCAGACATAACCGAGGAACATAACGAAGATACCTATCGTGACACACTTGCCGTAGCCGATCTTGTCTGCGATCCATCCACCTATCAGTGGCAGGAAATAGACACATGCCAGGAAACCGGCGTAGATACGGCTGGCAGCATCTGCCGACAGACCAAAATTAGCGCGCAAGAAAAGCGCAAAGACGGCTAACATCGTGTAGTAGCCGAAACGCTCGCCTGTGTTGGCCAAAGCCAATGCGAACAGTCCTTTGGGTTGATTCTTAAACATAAAATTATCAATTATAAATTATAAATCATCAATTACGGTGCACCATCCGTGCTTATCTTCGGCTCGGCCGAATTGGATGTCGCGCAGGGCATGGTATAGCTCCGAGAGCACCGGTCCGGGTTCGTCGCCGAAACGGTAGATCTTGTTCTTCTCCGGGTCGATCACTTTGTCTATCGGGCTGATCACGCAGGCGGTACCGCAGGCTGCGGCTTCGGACATATCTGCCAGCTCTTCCAGCCGTATATGCCGTCTCGTCACTTTGAGACCCTTCTCTTTTGCCAGCGTCATCAGGCTGTCGTTCGTGATACTGGGCAAAATCGCACTACTCCGCGGAGTCAGGTATTCAATAACCTTCTCCCCTCTAGGGGAGTTAGAGGGGTCTTTGATACCAATAAAGTTCGCCGCCGAACATTCGTCGATATACCGGTGATATTTGGCATCGAGGAAAAGACAGTCCATGCCTTGCGCGTGCGCGGGTTCGGTAGCGCGGAAGGACGAAGCGTAGTTACCGCCGACTTTGAAGGTACCTGTGCCGTACGGTGCCGCACGGTCCACATGACGGTTTACGACAAAGGTCGTGCAATGGAATTTACCGGGGTAATAGGGTCCGATAGGGGAGGGGATGACGATAAACTCAAAATCCCGTCCGGGACCTACACCGAGTCGCGGTGTCGTACCGATCAGTAACGGCCGGAAATAAAGGGTAGCTCCGGTGCCGTACGGCGGTATGAAATCGCGGTTTTTCTCCAGCGCCAGACGAATCGCTTTGCCGAACAGTTCTTCCGGTACGGGCTGCATATACAGTCCTTCGGCGCTACGTGCCATTCGTTTGGCATTCTCCCGCCAGCGGAAGATACGTATCTTGCCGTCCACGCCGCGGAAAGCTTTCAGTCCTTCGAAAGCCTCCTGGCCGTATTGCAGACAAGTAGCCGACACATGCAGGTGCAGGTACTTGTCCTTGGTGGCGTAGGGTTCTTCCCACGCACCGTTATGATATGCCGAGCGGACGATATAGTCCGGTTCGGTATAATGAAAACCTAATTTACTCCAATCAATCTCTTTCATTTCTTATTCATCAAATAGCGTGTCGAGCACGCTCAACTCTGTCTGCCATGGATGTTTGTCCGTCCATATCTGTCCGCTCCAATCCACTGATCGTGAACTCGTTATGATGCCTTGCGGCCGCTCTTTCTTTAATAAAGCCATGAGCGTGGCGTTCAACTCGTCATTCAGGTCCAGCAGCCATTTGTACTCCTTCTCATAGAACGGCCGGATATAATCGGCGAAGAACATGAAGTACGGCGTATGTTGGTATGCGGAGACGAGCGTTATCCAATGCTGGTGCTGCCAGCGGGTCTGATAGCTGATCTGAATGTCGCGCGTCAGTTGCTTATGTTCCACTTTGCCTACCGGTACAGTCAGTCGAATTAATTCATACTTGTGATTTGTGCATTGTGCATTGTGAATTGCAATCGTGCAACGGTTGCGAAACGTCTGTTTCTCAAACGTCTCCATCTGCTCTATCGGAGCGGGTTCGCTCATCAGCGCGTTCATGTACGATAGCGGCGGCAAATATGCGGTGG
>JAGCFY010000101.1 GCA_017649845.1 Paludibacteraceae bacterium | reverse complement strand
GACTTCAGCGGATTCTATGCGTGCGAAGCACGTGTATGGGCGTTCTTTAATCATTTCAGCGCAGATATGGACAAATATTTTGACTATGCTACCGGTAAGAATTTCCGCGATTCGAATGGCAAAGACGAAGGAGAACATATGCCGCTTTGGATCATCCCGAACCGTAAACTCTCGGTGCAGGATATGAAAAACTGTATGCGCGATGAATACCAAGGCACGCCGCTGGATATTACTCAAGGAGAAGCAGCCGGAGCATGGAATAGCAAACTGCGTTTCGGTGGACTCGGTTTCAAACTGACGGACGAAAACGACACGACCAAAACAACTCAATATTGGTATCAGCGTCCTACCGCTACCCAGCAAACGGCATGGTCTTTCGTAGCCCAAATGCGCAAGGATAAAAAAGGAATTTTCTGGTTTGGCGTGGATGATGCTGCCTGCTCGTGCTACACGCCGATGTATTGCTGCATCAATCATGTACCGGAGTGTTTTGCCGAAGGCAATGGCGACAGCTATACCTTCTCGCCTACTTCCGCTTGGTGGACTTTCAACATGGTAGCTAACTGGGCTTATACCAAATACAGCCGCATGTATCCGCATATTCGCGAGATGCAGCAGGTATGGGATGATAAATTCAATACCCAGATTGCCGGAGTGGACGAAAAAGCAGCGCAGATGAACGAAGAGGAAGCACGCGCATTCCTTACCAATTACTCTTGTTCGCAAGCGGAGAACCTTGTAGCCGACTGGCAGCGACTCTATATCTACCTCATTACCAAGTTTATTGATGGTCAGGAGCGCAAGGAAGAGAACGGCCAGTTCAAACGCAACCCGTACGGTAACAGCTGCGGACCGAACAGACTGCCGCTGCCCGAACCTTTCCTACGTAAGATAGCTTCGGAAACAAATCATGAATAATAAGAAAGCCTCTCGACCGAGAGGCTTCTTTTTTACTTATCATCCGTGTGGATGGATTAAAACTTATAGCTGAAACTGACGAACCAACCCCATTCAGCCATGTGCTGGTCCTTTGTCTGTTTATGCTTTACTAAGTTATTCAGACCGAAATCATAGCCGCCCTGCAGGCGGTATTTGTCCCATTCCAGTCCGGCACCTAATCCCCATTGGATATTGGCGCGAATAACCTCATCCGCCATGCGGTCATACGCTTCTGTCGGAATACCTTTACTTTCCAACCAATTCTGCGTTCCTTCGCTTAAATGAGTCTGTAAATAGTCATTCTCTGCTGCTCCGATATGCAGTTGCGGACCGGTGTAAAAGAGCAGATTCAGCTTCTTCCATAGCGGAATAGTGTAATATACGCGTACCGGTACAGCGAAACTATGTTCTAATACACGATGCCGGATATATTCCGTCTGAACGGATGGAGCATCCATGGAGCGCCAGTGTTGCTCGTTTGTACCGTACATCAACGAATAAAGCACACCGGTTTGCAAACCGAAATGCAACGGCAGATTGAATGTGAACGTAGCGCCAAGACGCACGCCGTTCAGATACATGTCCGGAAACTCTACTTGACGAACACGCTGCCAATGCTGCACAAAACCTACCTCCAGACGATAGTCCACAGAGAAGGAATAAGGCTCTTGCACTTCTTCTTTCTTACTGGGATCAAAGAATGTATTGTCTTCAATCTGCATAGCCGGTTTGATCCGGTCGTCTGCCCAGAGAGTACCTGCACATAGGCATACGAAAAGCACTATATATCCTATTCTTCGCATAATTCGGCTGCAAAATTAGTAAAATTTTTTGATATGTGCAAAAAAAGTTGTAACTTTGCAGCAAAATTATAAATAGTAAATTTGAAATTTGAAACCCTGAAATCATATTTCCCTTACTATAAGCGCAACTTGAAAGTGGCGCTACCGGTAATGTTGACCCAGTTTGGCGCGGTGTTGGTAGGTTTGGCGGACTCGATTATGGTCGGCCATTACGGCACGGCCGATTTGGCTGCGGTCAGTTTCTCCAATGCCATCTTCTTCACCGTTATGGTCTTTGCTATGGGGGCGCTTATGGGAGTGACGCCTTTGGTGGGACATGTGCATGGCCGGCTGGAAAAACTGCTCGCGCAGGGTACAACGGACGAAGAGATAGCCCATAAACACGAGCAGATCACTTCGTATCTCGCGAACGGACTTGTCTTCACAGCTCTCATGTGTCTGGCGTCTCTCTTGCTCTTGGCGCCCTGTATCCCTTTCCTGGATAGTTTCGGTCAGGAACCCGATGTTGTTGCGTGCGCGCGCCCGTACTATATATTAATAGTACTCTCTATTATTCCGTTCTTGCTCTTCTGTTTCTCGAAACAGTTCCTCGAAGGACTCGGTAACACTTTTGTGGCGATGATGATCACGCTGGGGTGCAATCTGCTCAATATATTCCTCAACTGGGTGTTGATCTTCGGTCATATGGGATTTCATCCTATGGGAGCGGAAGGAGCAGGATGGGCTACGCTGATCGCGCGTTTGCTCATGCCCGTCTGTTTCTATATCGCTATGCTGTGTAGAGCGGACTGGAGGAGATATATCGTCTCTATCCGCAGATATCTTATCACGCGGCGGGAAGTGGAACATCTGCTCACTATCGGTACTCCTATCGGCTTGCAGTCTTTTGCAGAAGCCTTCCTCTTCACGGCCTCCTTTGTGATAATAGGCTGGATCAGCAAGGAAGCGCTGGCTGCGCACCATATAGCGAACCAGATGTGTGACCTCACGTTTATGCTGGCTACCGGTATCGGTGCCGCTACTACCATCCGCGTCTCGCACCAGCTTGGCAAGGGTGATCTGCATGCCGTCCGCATGGCTTCGACCGCCTCGATCCACCTTTGCCTGCTGATGAATACCATCGGAGCGAGTATCATGTTCTTCTTCCGCTATCAGATACCGTATATCTTCACCAACGACCCCGAGGTGGCAAATATAGCTTCCACCTTGCTGGTGATAGGAGCGCTCTTTCAGTACGCCGATGGTCTGCAATGTATCGGAGCTGCCATGTTACGCGGTATCCAAGATGTGCGTGTACCGATGCGGATAGCCCTCTTTGCCTATATAGCTATAGGTTTGCCGCTCGGCTTGGCTCTCACTTTCCCGCTCGGTTTGGGAGCCAAAGGAATGTGGATTGCTTTTGTGGTAGCACTTGCTATCCCGGCCGTGCTATTCCATATACGATTTAATAGACAACTAAAACGAATGAAATATGCAAAACAAAGTATTTGACATTTTTGCAGAGATCTGCAAAGTACCCCGTCCTTCCAAACATGAGGAGAAAATCAGTCAATGGCTTCAGGCTTTTGCTGCGGCTCACGGTATAGAATGTGTCGCGGATGAAGCGATGAATGTCATCATGCGCGTGCCCGCTACGCCCGGCTATGAGGATCATGAAGGTATTATTCTGCAGGCGCATATGGATATGGTTTGCGAGAAGAACGGAGATGTTACGCATGATTTCATGACCGATCCTATCGAGACATACGTGGATGGAGAATGGCTCAAGGCGAAAGGTACAACCCTCGGCGCGGACAACGGTATCGGTATCTCTATGGCGCTGGCCGCTATCACGGATCCGGAACTACAGCACCCGGCTATCGAGTGTCTCTTTACTGTTGATGAAGAGACAGGCCTCACCGGCGCGATGAAACTGCAGGACGGTATGCTCAAGCATAAACGCCTCATTAATCTTGACTCCGAAGACGACGGCCAGATCTTCATCGGCTGCGCCGGAGGAATAGATACCCTGGCCAAAATGCATTACGAACCGGTCCGTTGTACATCGTCCATCGCTCCTTCGTCTATAGGAATCCGTCTCTCAGTAAGCGGACTCATGGGAGGCCACTCCGGCGATGACATCAACAAGGGACGTGCGAATGCAAACCAGATCCTCGTATGGTTCCTGGCGCGTATATGGCCACAGACGGAGATCCAGTTAGCGTCCATCTCCGGAGGAAACCTCCGCAATGCTATTGCCCGCGAGGCAGAAGCTGTCATTGCGATCCCGATGAGTTACAAGGAGCAGGTCCGGATAGAATGGAATCATTTCGTGGCACAGATGGAAGGTGTCTTCGGAGAAGTGGAGAAGGACATGCGTCTGGACCTTGAAACCACGGATATACCCGATACCTTTATCCCTGCGGACAAAGCCTACCGCCTTGTTATGGCGCTTTGCGAATGCCCGCACGGCATGATAGCTATGAGCAAAGAGATGCCGGGACTTGTGGAGACATCCACCAACTTGGCTTCTATCAAGATGAAAGACGGATTTATCGAAGTCAATACCTCGCAGCGTTCGTCTATTGAAACGAGTAAACATCACCTCAAATGGGCGGTGGAACAAGCCCTCGCGCTGGCATGTGATGAAGTGACGCATGGCGATGGATATCCGGGATGGGCTCCGAACCCCAACTCCCCGCTGCTGGAGGTAGTCAAAAAAGCGTACACGGACCTTTATAAAGAAGAACCGAAAGTGCTGGCTATCCATGCCGGACTGGAGTGCGGACTCTTCCTCGAGAAATATCCGTATCTCGACATGGTATCTATCGGTCCGCAGATGTACGGCGTACATAGCCCGCAGGAGCGACTCTCTATTCCTTCTACCGATCGCTGCTATGCATGGCTATGCCAAATCCTCAAATCCCTATAATTAGGTATTGTACAGATCGAAAAATAGCAGTAATTTTGCATCGTGATTAAAATCGCTGTCATAGGATTGCCTCAGAGCGGTAAGAGTTCGCTCACGCAGGCTCTGCAGTCGCTGGCTGATGAAGGCAAGAAAGAGGCGCAGTTCGTCGAGGTGCATAACCCCGATCAATTGCATGGTCATGCCTTTGATGTGGTGCTGCAGGTAGTGGACTCCACCCGTCTGGAAGAGTCGCTCATGCTCACGCCGCATATCATCGATGAGGAAGAGAAGATAGTGCTGGCTATCGGGCGATACGACTTGCTGCTCAAGACCGACCACTCGCTCAATATCCCCCTTTTGGAACAGTTGATCGGTGTGCCTACTTGCCGTGTGTCTGTGCGGTTGAACTACGGTCTGCCTAACTGCCTGCAGGTCCTGCTCGAAGCAGCCACGAGGCCTGCTTCTTCGGCACACCCTTTCTATCACCTCCGTGATCAGGCAAATGAAGATACCTATCGCGCTTATGTGCACGGTGTCTTGACCCAGACCCT
>JAGCFY010000100.1 GCA_017649845.1 Paludibacteraceae bacterium | reverse complement strand
GAAACCCTGCCAAGTTTTCTGGAATAAGACTTTGAAATAATATTTATGAGTGTACCTGCTTGGTATGCTTATATACTCCATAATAGTAGCTCATTAAGTGAGTTTCTTGGAGTATGTAAGTGAGGTTCCTGGCAGGGTGCCTTGGCATGACACGAAAAGAAACTCACTCTTTCTTTTCTCATGCAGATCGGATTGATAGTTATGCTCCCAAAAATTAACTATCAATCATGTTGCAAAAACTAATTTCATGCCGCTGGGATTTGGCTTTTATCAACGAAAGTATGGATGAAATCTTATCCGGCAAAAAAATTCATTTCACAAGAGTAAGCAATCCGTTTTCGGATAAGTATTGGTTTGCTGATCCGTTTATCTTGGATGTCACTCCGGAGTATATTTATGTTCTGGTCGAAGCTATGCCTAATACAGCACGCAAAGGGGTTATAGCTCAATTAACCATCCTGCGTAGCACGATGACTATTACGGATGTGGAGATTATACTCCAAGAGCCATGGCATCTCAGTTTCCCGAATATAATGCGCAAAGGTGGACGTATTTACGTCTACCCGGAATCCGCGTGGGGTAAGAAACTTTATTTGTACGAGCTTATTAAAGATAAGACTGGAAAAACTAAACTCCAGCAAGTAAAAACACTTTGTGACGATGTAATCTGGGATACGGATATTTGTAATCTTATGGGTGAGCCTTTGCTTTTTACGGCTCGTCAAGATGATTTTCACCTGGATATATATAGGTGGAATGATGCTTCTGAACGATTTGAGTTTTCAGAATCGCTTGAAAGTTCTCGTCAAAATATGCGTATGGCAGGTGCTCTCTTTGAGCATAAAGGTTCTATCATCTATCCTTCTCAGGTTAGTACGCCTTATGTTTATGGTAAAGCTGTTGAATTGCGTGAGATTAGTCTCCAAAATAAAGTTTGGCAACTAAAGGAAATCAGAACTATTAATCATCCTAATGGATTGCTATACAGAGGATTACATACGTTTAATACATACAAAGGAGTAACGATCGTTGACCTGAATAAGTACAATCATTTTTTAGGACTACTTGTGGGGAAGTTAGTGGATTGCAAAAAAATGTTACGAAAATTATTTAAATGAATGCTATGAATATTGATTGTGAAATTCTTAAACATAAACACATTATTGTATGTGGAGATAATATAAACTCCCTCAATATTCTTAGAAGTTTAGGAGAAAAAGGTATCACTCCTTTTGTCATAATGCAAGATGAGGGACATTTACCATTTTTGGCTTCTTCGCGATATGTGAGAGAGATAATTCATGTGCAGGGATTTGAAAAGGCTCTTCACAAATTACTGGAGTTTGCAGATGATAAATGTCATCCATTTGTGTATCTAACAGATGATAATCATTTACAAGTATTGGATGCAAATTACAACCTTCTAAAAGGTAAATTCTATGTCTTTAATGCGGATGAGCAAGGACGCTTATCATTCTATTTAGACAAAGAGAAACAGTGTTTGTTAGCTAAAGAAACGGGTTTTCTAGTGCCAGGATTTGAAGAAGTGAAAAGAGGACAACTGCCCAAATCCTTGAAATATCCTGTCATCACTAAAACGAGCAATTCCTATTCTGCAGGATGGAAACGAGATGTGACAATTTGCTACTCTCCGGACGAATTGATGCAAGCATACTCCGGCATGATTAGCGAGCGTTTATTATTACAAGAATATATAGAGAAAACAGGCGAATATTCAATGCAGGGTGTCTCAATTAATGGAGGAGAAGAGATTTATATGCCGTTTGAGAGAATGTATCTACGGTACACTAAGACATCTTTCGGAGGTTATATGTATTACCAGCCGTTTCACAATAAGGAACTGGAACACAAAGTTCAAGCAATGTTAAAGAAGATTAGGTTCTCAGGGTGCTTTGAAATAGAATTTCTGGTAGACAAAGAGAAAAAATTGCATTTTTTGGAAATCAACTTTCGTTTCTCGGCTTCAAATTACGGCGTAAATAATGGTGGAGTAAATCTTCCTTACCTTTGGGCTAAATCTATTTTGCAGAATACAATAGATATCAGCGGTTTTCATCCTAAAACAGAACGATACTATGTGATGAATGAGGTTACAGATATGAGTTCGGCGAAAAAAGTAGGTTATGTAACATGGTTGAAACAACTATTAACTGCCGAAGGACATTCCTTGTTTAATTCAAAAGATATTATGCCATTTATAAATTGGTGTCTTCAGAAAGTTAAAAGAAAATTGTGTGGCAGTCATTAGTACTAAAGTCATCCTTGTTGTCCGGTTTAGCTTAACCATACCTACTTGTCCTACTCGTCTGACCCGTCCTACTGGTCCGACTTCTCTTTTCTGCTCTTTTGGCACAAAACTTGTGGCTTGTTTTTTGAACTAAAACAACTGCCTTATGAAGCACTTTTTCACTCTCGCGCTTTGCCTCCTTTTTGCACTCGGAGCAAGCGCTTCCGATGTCAAGATTGACGCCAAAAACTGTACGATCACCAAGGACGGCAAGACTTACCCGCTTTACGGCAAAGTCAAAATCGTGGATTCCTTCGAAGATATCAAGGTCAAAATCGTCGATTGCTTCGAGGATGTCGATATCCGCATCGTAGATGCTTTCGAGGACGATTGCGGCAAAGTCAAGCTGGTCAATGCCTTCGAGGACGTCAAGGTTAAGATTGTCGATTCTTTCGAAGACGTCAAAGTCAAACTCGTAGATTGTTTTGAGGGCGTGAAGAAATAGCGCCCTCAAGTATTCAAATGTTACCAGATTAGCGGCCCGTTAGCGGTCCTTACCATAGGATACCTATAACATACCTATAGGATACCTATAAGATAAAAGGGTAAAATGTGAATTTTTGCGCTTTTACTATATATACGTAGTATATATACTTTTTGCTCGTTTTTTTGTTAAAAATAAATTTGCATATGTCATTTTTTTGTTGTACCTTTGCAGTCGCAAAGGTGATGAATAGCCTTGCAATTGGTACATAGTAAATGATAAAATTGTAAATAATATGATCTACAAATTTACTTTTTCGTGCGAGGAAGGCTCGCAGGACTTCCGCCTCGTTTTTGAGGCTGATCCCGATGCTACTTTCCTGGACTTGCATGAAGCGATCCTCAAATCGGTCGGCTATCCGGATGACCAGATGACCTCTTTCTTCCTTTGCAACGACGAGTGGGAGAAAGGCCAGGAAGTGACGCTTGTCGAGATGGATTCGAACTTTGAGTACGATAACATGGTGATGAACGAAACCCGCCTCTCCGACCTCATCGAGGAGCAGGGCCAGCGCCTGATTTATGTCTTCGACCCGATGTTCGAACGCTATTTCTTCGGCTCGCTTAAGGAAATTCTGCCCGGCACAATGAACGGGGTGGAATGTGTAGAGAGCAAGGGCAAAGCGCCTAAGCAGCTCAAATCCGAAGATCCGCTGGCTGGTATTGCCGGAGGCAAAGGAGGGAACGAAGATCTTATGTTTGACGATGAGTTCCGCGATGAACTCGACCTCGGCGACATCGATATGGAAGGCTTCCAGGATCTGTCCTTTGACGATGGTACAATGTTCTAAAACCCTTCTCCTCATCCTCGGTCCTACAGGAGTAGGCAAAACCGAACTATCGCTCCGCGTAGCGGAGCATTTCGGTAGTCCGATACTCAGTTGTGACAGCCGTCAGGTCTTCCGCGCTATCCCTATCGGTACAGCGGCGCCTACGGCGGAGGAACAGGCACGCGTGAAAAATTATTTTATCGCCACACGCGAGCTGGAGGAGGATTACAATGCCGGACAATACGAACGCGATGCCATAGCGCTGATGGAAGAACTCTTCCGTACGCATGACACGCTCGTTATGACCGGAGGCTCGATGCTCTATGCCGATGCGGTCTGCAATGGTCTGGATGACCTGCCCTCTGTACCGGAAACGATCCGCGCACAAGTGCAGCAAGCCTATGAAAACCAAGGATTAGCATGGCTGCAGAGCGAAGTACAGCGCCTCGATCCTGCCTATTGGGGCATCGTCGATCAGCAGAACCCTGCACGGCTCATCCATTGCATCGAGATAAGTCTCGCAACAGGGCAACCGTACTCCTCGCTACGCACCAACACGCGAAAGAATCGTCCCTTCCGCATCCTGAAAATTGGACTCGAGCGACCGCGTGAAGAACTGTACGACCGCATAAACCGCCGGGTGGAACAAATGATAGCGGATGGCTTGGTAGAGGAAGCAAAAGCGGTCTATCCGCTCCGCCGCTTGAATAGTTTGCAGACTGTCGGATACCGCGAGCTGTTTGCACATTTTGACGGAGAGTATGACCTCGAGAGAGCGATAGAATTGATACAGCAGAACTCGCGCCATTATGCCAAGCGCCAGATGACGTGGTTCCGACGCGATAAAGACATACATTGGCTCAATGCCAACGAAACATATGAAAAAAATATACATCTTATTGACACTCTGCTGTGCGCTGATAGCGTGCAAGAAGAATAATATCGATTTTACCTTCAGCCCTGAAGCACCAAGGGCCGGAGAAAAGGTACAATTTACGAATCATTCCGATTCGGGAGAGGAATGGATATGGACCTTTGGCGATGGAGCAACCTCTACGCTCAAGTCCCCGAGCCATGTCTATAAACGGCCGGGGGATTATATCGTAATGCTCAAGGTGGATAATAAAAACAACTGGACCAAAACGGCTAAAGTGACAGTTTATGATACGATTCCTACCTTCGTCGCTAACGATACGGTCTTTACGATTTATAAGAATTATACTTTTACCGCCAATGTCTATAACCCCTATAACTACGATGTTAATCTGGAATGGGATATAGAGGAACAGGATACATTGGTCAAGTTTATCGACAAAGGTATTGTCTGCTATTTCACGCAGCCGGAAGACTCCGCGCTCATCAAACTGCGTATTATTCTTAATGGCGAAACAACAGACGTACAGAAGAAATTTTATATTCAGGACAGGAAAACCAATTCGCTCCTGCTCCGTACAGCCGAAGCGGACTATCGCCAGCGTATCTTCGGTGAGCGTGCAGAGCAATACAAAATCGATCCTTCGGCATCTGTCTTGCTGGAGGATGCGCAAGATACCGCTCAGACCTATAACGGCGCAGAGTTCAAACTGTCCGAACTCCAAACGATCTTCCCGGAACTTCAGGGTTTCCGTATCGCGAGCAGAAAGATCTATTACCGGGCCGAAGGACTTTGGGTGGCTAATATTGATGGCGCAAATCCTGTGCAGATAGACGATGCGGAGTGTTTTGCCATGACCCTTGATACCAAAGACAGCCGCATCTACTGGGCTAATGCCGATGGCGTATGGTACATGCCTTTTGTAGGGTCGGATAACAACAAATTCGTTACTACGCCTACTTTGCTCAATACGCTGCAGAATGTAACCAAACTGGCTGCAGACTACGAACCAAAATAACTTCTGATAAATGACTAAGGATAAACAACCTGATTATATTTTTGAAACCTCTTGGGAAGTCTGCAACCGCGTCGGAGGTATTTATGCCGTCCTTTCTACCCGTGCTGCATCCATGCAGGCGGAGCATCCTGACAAAGTGTTTTTCTTCGGACCCGATTTCGGAGCACACAGCGATATCTATTTTAAGGAAGATAAAAAGCTCCTCAAATCCTGGCTTGCTTCTTTCGATTTTAAGCAAAGCGGTATTTCGTCTATCCGTGTGGGCCGATGGCTGGTACCCGGAGAACCGATCGCTATCCTGCTGAAATTTGATGCTTTATGGCCGCGCAAGGATGAGATATACGCATGGGCTTGGGATAAATTCCAAGTGCAGAGCCATGCCGCCTACGGCGATTATGACGAGTCCTGTCTCTTCGGCTACGCCGCAGGTATGGTG
>JAGCFY010000099.1 GCA_017649845.1 Paludibacteraceae bacterium | reverse complement strand
ATCTAAGCGCGAAGCTAGCTCCAAGATTAGATTTCCATTGAGGGTCGTTGTAGACGACAACGTTGATAGGCTGCAGGTGTACAATGGTGACATAAAGCCGAGCAGTACTAATTGCCCGAATCTTTTTCTAAAAAAAGACTTCTATTGGTCATTGGTAATTGGTCATTGGTAATTGGTTTTCCTTTTGCCACTCCGATACCACGGCCACTACGTGCGCTTAGTTGCTTATATGCACGTGAGTGCCTTTACATTCGATCAATACGTCAACCCTATAACGGTTGATATTTGTGAGCGATGATGATTGTTAGTGCCTATTCAGCAATGATAAATCACCAATAACCAATCACCAATCACAAATATTAAATCGTACCGATTTAATTTAGGTGGTTATAGCGCTGAGGTCCCACCCCTTCCCATTCCGAACAGGGTCGTTAAGCTCAGCATCGCCGATGGTACTGCACTGCGTTGTGGGAGAGTAGGTAGCCGCCATTTTTAAGCCCTCGTTATCGCAAGATAGCGGGGGCTTTTAAAATGTCTGTACCTCTCCACGTCGCAGTGCAGTACCGAGGGTACCGATGTGTACTGCCGCGTTGTGCCGGTGAAGCGATTGAGGCGCACCGAGAATGTCCGGGGGACATTCGAAGGAGTCAGTGCGCCGCGCGAGTGCGAGCAGCCCTCACCGCTGCAAGAACATAGAACTCCTTATGGATGAGGAGCGAGGCATGCCCTCTTAGGCGGAGGCCGCTTCTCCCGTTTCATCGGGAGAACGCTCCGGGTAGCCGCCATTTTTAAAGCCCGATGTCATTACGACACCGGGCTTTTTTGTTTCTCTGCGTTGAGCCGATTTATTAATAGTTCTCTGCCAGCAATTGGAAATAGGCTTGTGCGTGATGGCAAACGGGGCACTCTTCCGGAGCTGCTTTGCCGATAACGATATGGCCGCAGTTGGAGCATTGCCAGATGCAATCGCCATCACGTGAGAAGACAATCTTATCTTCGATATTCTTCAGCAGTTTGCGATAGCGCTCTTCGTGGTGTTTCTCTATTGCGCCCACTTGCTCGAATTTCTCAGCAATCTCATCGAATCCTTCTGCGCGTGCTTCGGCTGCCATGCGGGCGTACATATCCGTCCATTCTGCATTCTCACCGGCAGCGGCATCAGCCAGGTTAGCGGTTGTTTCGCTGATTTTGCCGCCATTAAGATATTTATACCAGAGTTCAGCGTGCTCTTTCTCGTTAGCCGCTGTCTCTTCAAAAATCTTACTGATCTGCACATAGCCGTCTTTCTTCGCTTTGGAAGCAAAGAAAGTGTATTTGTTACGTGCCATACTCTCGCCGGCAAAAGCCTCCATGAGGTTGCGCTCGGTCTTTGTTCCTTTCAAGTCTTTCATAATGAGTAATTTTTAGTGTTAATTATTGTATCTGTGATTTATCTCATCCCAATTGATGATTTGCCATAGTGCTTGCAGATGCGCTGCTCTACGATTCTGAAAATCAATATAATACGCATGCTCCCATACATCCATCGTCAGCAAAGGTTTCAGCCCTTTTGTGACTGGATTGCCGGCGTTTGGTTCTTGGGTGATAAGCAGTTTTCCGTCATTGTCTGCAGCGAGCCATACCCATCCTGATCCGAATAGCGTAACTCCTTTTTGCTCAAATTCTGCTTTGAAAGCATCGAATGATCCGAAGTCACGGTTGATAGCATCCATGATAGCACCTTTCGGTGTATGATTATCATCCTTGGCAGGCGAGAATTGTGTGAAATACAGGTTATGGTTCAGTATCTGTCCGGCATTGTTAAAGATGCCGCCTTGCGCTTTGCATACGATCTGCTCAAGGGACATATGTTCAAATTCCGTACCGGCGATGAGCTTGTTGAGATTATCTACATAGGTCTGGAGATGCTTGCCGTGATGGAAGGCGATGGTCTCTCTACTGATCACCGGTTCCAATGCTTCCGGAGCGTAAGGAAGGGAGATGAGAGTGAAAATTAGTGGTAACATAATGATTATAAATGTTTGATATTTAATTATTTATCCTGCCAAGTTATTGCGGTCAAGAGAACGATAAGAAATAGCCTCCAGTAGATGCTTCTTTTGAATGTTTTCTGCTCCTTCGATGTCCGCAATGGTGCGTGCTACTTTCAAAATACGATCGTATGCTCGCGCCGAGAGGCCGAGTTTGGTCATTGTGAGTTCCAGCAGTTTATCGCACTCATCATCCAGCGCACAGTATTGCCGTACCATTTTCGCATTCATCATTGCGTTGCAATGCACGAGTCGGCTATGTTTGAAACGCTCATTCTGTATGGCTCTGGCTTTGAGTACCCGTTCCCGCATGACGGCCGAAGATTCACCGGGCTTCGTATCGCGTAACTGCTCGTAAGGCACAGCTTCTATCTCGCATTGGATATCGATACGGTCCAACAGCGGCCCGCTGATCTTAGCCAGATAGTGGTGCACCTGCGCCGGTGTGCATGTACAAGGATGCGCGGGATTGTTTTCTCCGTAGTGCCCGCAAGGGCAGGGGTTCATCGCCGCCACGAGCATGAATGATGCCGGATAATCGACTGTCTCTTTGGTGCGTGCAACGGTGATATGCCGGTCTTCCAGCGGTTGCCGCATCACTTCCAATGCAGATCGCTTATATTCAGGCAGTTCGTCGAGGAAGAGTACGCCATTATGAGCAAGTGAAATCTCTCCCGGATGCGGGTTGCTTCCTCCTCCGACTAGCGCTACATCCGTTATCGTATGATGCGGAGAGCGGAAGGGGCGTTGTACGATTAGCGAACTGCTTGCTCCTTTGCGTTTGTTGGTTAGACCCACGATAGAATGAATCTTCGTGGTTTCCAATGCTTCTTCCAATGTCAGCGGAGGAAGGATGGTAGGTATTCGCTTGGCAATCATCGATT
>JAGCFY010000098.1 GCA_017649845.1 Paludibacteraceae bacterium | reverse complement strand
GAGCCAAGCCGGTGGCAGAGGCGCTGTTGCTGGAGGCTATCGACCCGCTGAAGGCGCCGTATTTCCTGACCCGCCGCGAGATGGGTATCTTCAATGTAGGCGGTAAAGGACGTGTCATTGCCGGAGAAGAAGTGTTTGAACTGGATTACAAAGAGGCCCTGTACCTCGGCCGCGGGGACAGAGAAGTGAAGTTCGAGAGTCTGGATGCCAAGCATCCCGCCCTCTTCTATTTCAACTCCACTACCGCGCACTCCGCTTATCCGAATATGAAAGTGACGAAAGCAGACGCGGTGGTAGCGCATATGGGTAGCCTCGAGATGAGCAACGAACGCAATATCAACAAGATGCTCGTCAACCAGGTATTACCTACCTGTCAATTACAGATGGGCATGACCGAACTGGCTCCGGGTAGCGTTTGGAACACCATGCCGGCACACGTGCATAGCCGCCGTATGGAAGCGTATTTCTATTTCGAAGTACCGGAAGAGCAGGCCGTTTGCCATTTCATGGGTGAGGTGGAAGAGACCCGCCATATATGGATGAAAGGTAATCAGGCCGTTCTGAGTCCGGAGTGGTCGATCCACTCGGCGGCTGCGACCCACAACTACACTTTCATCTGGGGTATGGGAGGCGAAAACCTCGACTACGGAGATCAGGATTTTAGTAAAATAACAGACCTGAAATAATATGAACAGTTTATTTAGTTTGGAGGGTAAAAACGCCTGGGTGACCGGCGGATGCTACGGTATCGGTTTTGCTATTGCCAAAGCTTTTGCACAGGCAGGAGCAAGTAATATCATCTTCAATGCCCGCAGCCAGGATGCGATCGACAAAGCCCTGGAGGACTACAAGGCGGAGGGGATTACCAACGCGCACGGGTATGTATGCGACGTGACGGACGAGAATGCCGTCAAAGCGCTGGTGGAGCAGATCCACGCGGAGATCGGACAGATTGATATTCTGGTCAACAACGCCGGTATCATCAAGCGTATCCCGATGCACGAGATGAAACGCAAAGAGTTCCAGCAGGTGATCGACATTGACCTTGTTGCACCTTATATCGTTTCTGCAGCGGTTCTGCCGGAGATGATGGCGCGCCGCGAAGGCAAAATCATCAATATATGCTCGATGATGAGTGAGTTAGGCCGCGAAACCGTCAGCGCCTACGCTGCAGCCAAAGGTGGTCTGAAAATGTTGACCCGTAACATCTGTTCGGAGTACGGCGAATATAATATCCAATGCAACGGCCTTGGTCCAGGCTACATCGCTACGCCGCAGACAGCTCCGCTGCGTGAGCCGCAGGCAGACGGCAGCAAGCATCCGTTTGATGCGTTCATCTGCGCTAAGACGCCGGCAGGACGATGGCTCGAACCCGATGAGTTAGGCGGCACGGCCGTATTCCTGGCTTCGCATGCATCCGATGCAGTCAACGGACAAATTATTTATGTGGACGGAGGTATCCTCGCTTATATCGGAAGACAACCAAAATGAAAAAATACCTATTTACATTGTTAGTTCTCCTATGTCTGGCTTCGTGCCAGAAAGAGGCGGTGCAGCCGAAAGTGTACGGACGTTTTGTACCGGAGAGAAAAGATGATTTCGCCTGGGAGAACGAGTATGCAGCCTTCCGCATGTACGGTCCGGCGCTGCGGGCGGAGAACCCAAGTAACGGCGTGGATCTATGGCTGAAAGCTTCTCCGGAACTGATCGTGGACAGTTTCTATTATCGCGAACATGTGTTGGGTCTGCCATATCATATCAACTACGGCAAGGGTCTGGACTGCTACAAAGTAGGTCATACCTGCGGCGCAGGAGGACTGGTCGTGATGATCGATGATGATCCGGAAGACAAGATCTACGTCGGCGGCGCATATGACCGATGGGAGATACTGGAGCAGACGGATGACAAGTTTGTTTTTCGCCTGGAATACGACAGTCTTATGGTATATGGCCACCAACTCAAAGAGAGCATCACCATTACTGCCGAAGCCGGCAAGATATTCAACCGCGCCGATGTGGTACTGACCGGAGACATAAAATACGAAGGGATCCTTTGGGTAGGAGGCGGTATATGTATTCACGACAGCGTGGATAATGTCTATACCTGCGATAATTGCGGTATAGCGGCATACGCCGAAGATGCACTGAGTGACAAGACCGCTGCACAGATGAACTATGAGTACAACGGCTCCACCTCGCAAGGCCGCAGTTACCTTGCTGTTTGGATTCCTAACGGCGCCTCTTGCATGACACAGGATAATGTGCTGTTTGCGGTGCGGCCGTATAACTTAGGCGATACATTGACCTATTTCTTCGGCGCATGCTGGAGCGAATGGAGTAATGGAGAGCAGTCGTTCCCTACCGATCAGGACTGGTTTGATGCGCTCCATTTATAATTCGTAATTCGTATATTCCTATGACGTATCTGATCCTTCGTTTAGCAACGCTCGGCAATGTGGCTATGACAGTTCCTGTTGTGGCTTCGCTTAGCAAGCGCTATCCGAACGATCGGTTTATCATAGCAAGCAAGAAAGATCTGGCGTCTATGTTCGCGAGCATGCCCAATGTGGAGTTTCGCGAAGTAGATAACCGTCTGGGATGGCGCGGCGTGTTTGACCTCTGGAGAGCATGGCGGGACGAAATAGATGCAGTCATCGACCTGCAGAACGTGCGGCGCACGAGAGTCTTCGGAGCGCTGATGCGCCTCAGCGGAAAGAAAGTGACACGAGTTCGATACGGACGGCTGCGCAAACATATGATCACGGTCTGGGGAATAGGAAAAAAACAGCTGCCTACGGAGTTTGAGCGCTACCGCGATGCTTTCCGCCGCGCAGGCCTGGAGACTAATGATGCCTTCGAGAGTCTGCCCGTCAACAGCGCTGCTGCAAAAAATGTAGAAGAACGGTTCGGCACCAAAGAAGGACGATGGATAGGCTTGGCCCCTTTCGCCAAGAGCCGATCCAACATGCTACCGTACCGCGTAACAAAAGATGTGATAGAGATCCTGACGAACGATGAGAAGACACGTGTTTTTCTCTTCGGTGCCGGTCAGATAGAATGCGAAATGCTACGTCAATGGGCTAGCGTTTTTCCGCGTACCGAGAGTGTAGCGGGGCAACTGAAACTGAAAGAAGAACTGGAACTGATGCGGATGCTGGACGTGATGATTTGTATGGATAGCGCGAACCAACATCTATCCAGTCTGGTAGGGCTGCGGGCCATCAGCGTTTGGTGCGCCACGCATCCTATAATAGGATTTGCAGGATGGAAACAGAGACCGGAAGATATTATCCAGCGGCATGACCTGCAGTGCCGACCCTGTACGTGTCATGGTACGAATCATTGCCGGTATGGTAATTTTGCCTGCCGGGAGATAGATGCAGAAACAATAGTAAAACAGATATGAGTAAAGTAATTTCATTAGCTAACCAAAAAGGAGGCGTAGGTAAAACAACGACCTCTATTAACTTAGCCGCAGCGCTGGCCAAACAGGGACAACGCGTGTTGCTGATCGACGCGGACCCTCAGGCGAATACTTCTTCGGGTCTGGGCGTGGAGATTCGCGAGTTGGACAACACGATTTACGAATGTCTCGTCAACGGTGTTGATCCACATTCGGCAATTGTAGCCACCAGCACCAAGAATCTGAGTCTCATACCCAGTCATATCGACCTGGTAGGAGCTGAGATCGAGATGCTAAATATGGAGCGACGCGAGCAACTACTAAAAAATATCATCGGTCAAGTACGCGAGGAATACGACTATATCCTGATTGATTGCAGTCCGTCCTTGGGTCTGATCACCGTCAACGCACTGACAGCAAGCGACAGCGTCATCATTCCCGTACAATGCGAGTTCTTCGCGCTGGAAGGAATTGCGAAGTTGCTCAACACGATCAAGATCATCAAATCGAAACTCAACCCGGCTTTGAAAATAGAGGGTTTCCTCCTGACGATGTTTGACAACCGTCTGCGCCTGAGCAATCAGGTGTATGAGGAGGTAAAACGTCATTTCGGAGACTTGGTTTTCAATACCGTTATCGCGCGTAATGTGCGTCTGAGCGAAGCACCTTCGCACGGAGTATCGGTGCTCGAATATGACCCGAGCTCCAGGGGAGCAAAGAATTATACCAGTTTAGCTAAGGAACTAATTGCACGAAACAAATGAAAAAGATGACAGGTTTAGGGCGAGGTCTGGATGCTTTGATTGACACCTCGCATGTAGATACCAATGGCGGCAGCTCCATCTCGGAAATAGAGATAAGCGCAATTGTAGCGAACCCCGACCAGCCGCGGCGTACATTCGATGAAGAAGCTCTGCAAGAGTTAGCGGATTCGATACGGGAGCATGGCGTGATCTCTCCAATTACGCTGCGTGACAACGGCGACGGCACCTATATGATCATTGCCGGAGAACGTCGTTACAGAGCCAGTAAGATAGCGGGACTCGAACGCATTCCGGCTTACATCCGTACCGCCAAAGATGAGCAGGTGATGGAGTGGGCCCTCGTGGAGAATATCCAACGTGAAGACTTGGATGCTATCGAAATTGCCTTGGCTTACCAGCGACTGATGGATGACTACGACCTGACGCAAGAGCGCATGGCAGAACGAGTAGGCAAAAAACGCGCTACGGTGGCCAATTATCTGCGTCTGCTCAAACTACCGGCTGAGATACAGGTAGGCATCAAAGAGAAAAAAATAGACATGGGCCATGCCCGTGCTATCTTGGCTTCTCCTTCTGCCGAGCATCAGTTGGCATTGTATCAACGCATCCTGCGTGAAGGACTGTCCGTTCGTAAAGTGGAAGAGCTGGCACAGCAGGACAAAACAGAAATCAAAAAACAGAAGAGCAAAACCATAAATCCCTACGCGACGCTGGAGAGAGAACTGAATATCGCATTGGGGCTGAAGGTCAAAGTACAAAACGGAAAAGTCACTATTCATTTTGCCAACGAGGAGGAATTGGCCCGTGTGGCAGAAAAATTAGTGTGAAAATTCGATTAACCATAGTATTCCTGCTGCTGTCCCTGATAGCGTATGCCCAGCAAGACAGTATCTATTATCATCCGGACACTACCGCCACGGACGATGAATACACCTATTATGTGGATTTGACCAAGAAACCCGATGCTATCAAGGCGGTCTGGTTAGGTGCTATCGTGCCCGGAGCAGGACAGATATACAATAAATCCTATTGGAAATTGCCTATCGTCTATGGTGCATTCATGGGATGCGGATACGCCATCAGCATGATGCAAAATCGATACAGCGGGTATAAAACGGCTTATATTGACTTATACAACGACAGTCAGGCCGGCAAGGTCACGGAAGATCAGAGCAAG
>JAGCFY010000097.1 GCA_017649845.1 Paludibacteraceae bacterium | reverse complement strand
GACAGAGGTTTCGATCGCTGTTGACGCTACCGTTCAGTTGACTGCAAACATGGAAGTTACCTGGGCTTCGAGCAATGAGGCTGTAGCAACCGTAGAAGCAGGTTTGGTAAAAGGTATTGCAGAAGGCGAGGCTAACATCACTGCTAAGGCTGGTGATCAAACCGCAGTTTGCAAAGTAACTGTAACCAAAGGTAGCGATCCTCAACCCGGCGTTCCGGAGATCAGCGTAACCGATGGTTCGTTGGCTGACTGGGATGCACTTCCTGCAGAGTTCGTTGTTTCGGCTACTTGCCCGGATGGTGCTGCTATGCTTGGCTTGAAGAGTGTAAAAGTTTATGCTACCGAGATGTACATCAACATTCTCGTTGAGCCGGACATGGAAGAGATTACCGAACTTGCGTGGGTTCCGTTCCATGTGTACCTCGACGTCGACAATAGCGACCTGACTGGTGGTTATGGCGACGAGTTTACAGATGCTAATGCTGACCTCCTTTGCGAGACCGCTGTCTTCGCAGAGGGCGAGCCGCACAGCTACAATCCTGCTGTCTTCAAATGGTGGGGTGAAGTAGGTGAGTCCGGTTGGTTATGGAAAGATCCTGCAATTGGTGAAGGTGATGCTTCCAACTTCTGGGGTGCTATGATTGGTGAAGGTCAGCTTCCTGTAGGTAACAGCGAGTACGTAGATGGTAAGTTCGAGATCCAACTCCTCCGTGAGTTGCTCGCTACGGCATGCTGGGAAGGCGTTACTCTTAGCAATGAAGAGTTCGGTATCGGCTTCGACATCCAGCAGAACTGGAACTCTGTAGGTATTCTGCCGATTGAAGCAGATTCCGAGGCTAACCCTGGTGGCCACGTAGCTAAACTGAAAGTTAAGATTAACAAATAATAAGTTTCCGGAACTTAGTTAATCTTGACAAACAACACAATTAAGCTTAATCAATGTTGATTGAAGGTGCCGGTGTGGAGGCACACCGCCCCACACCGGTACCGTTTTTTATCCCTTTTCGTTATGAGAAATTTTCTTCCCATAGTTTTAGCATCCCTGCTTTTCGCAGCGTGCAACCCCAATACACCTGAACCTAAAGGTACTACGATTACCTTCACTGAATCGGATTCTATCTTCCCGAATCCGGAGCGTGGATTGTTTGTGCAGATCTATTATACTTCTGCAGACCTCAATTCGCACGCAAACGCTGCTACCATTAATAAGAATCGCAACTCTGCGGCCAAACTCTCGCTTTATCTCCACTCCTATTATCTGACCGATTATATGGAGAGCGATATTCCCCAAGAGTTTCTGGACCGCTTGGAGACCAACATGAATGCCCTGCGCGAAGGCGGCGCGAAAGTCGTACTTCGTTTCTCCTATAAAAGCAGTATGGATCAGTCGGCAAGGCCGTGGAATGCTACCCCCGAATGGATCCACAAACATATGGACCAAATTGCTCCTTATCTACAAAAACATTCCGACGTTATTTATTGCGTACAATGCGGATGGCTCGGATCATGGGGCGAATGGTACTATACAGACAACGGCTACAAGCAAAACCCCAGCAGGGATTCCGATTATGAGATGCGTTGGGAAGTATTGGAGCACATGCTTCGTGCCGTTCCCGAGACTCGCCAGGTTGCGCTCCGTATTCCGGCGTATAAAATGCGTTGGTTGAAAATGCGCGGGGACTCGTTGTCTTCTCCGTTGACTGCTGCTGAGGCACATAACGGTTCCAATAAAGCCCGTATATGTGGACACAACGACTGCTTTGTATCTTCCTCGAATGATGTAGGTACTTACCTTGGCGGAAACAAAGAGCGCGATTTCTGGGCAGAGGACACCAAATATACCATTATGGGCGGCGAGACCTGCGAGAAGACAAAATATTCCGAAGGGCCTAATGCTCTCAAAGAAATGGCGAAATACCACTGGTCGTACCTTAACCGCGACTACCGTGAGTCCGTCACCAGTATGTGGCGTCAGGACGGCACGATGGATTCGATCCTTACGCGCCTCGGTTACCGTCTTGTTTTAGAGAAAGCAATCCTTACACCAAAGCCTAAGGTAGGACAAGAGTTTAAAGCATACTTCGTGCTGCATAACGTAGGCTTTGCCGCTCCGATGAACAAGCGTGACGTAGAGCTCATCCTGGTCAACGCATCGGATGCCTCCAAGAAATATGTCTTCCCGCAAGAGAGCGTAGATCCGCGGTTCTGGCTGCCGGGCGAAGATCATAAGTTCACCCTTGCCTGCACGCTCAATGACATGGAGCCGGGTAACTACAAGTTATATCTCAACCTCCCGGATCCATATGAATCGATCCATAATGACCCGCGTTTCTCCATCCGTATCGCGAACGAGAATATGTGGGAGGAAGAGACCGGATATAACTATATCGCGACGATTAACGTAGAATAATATGAAAAAAGTCATCGTCATATTGTACTTTGTACTTTGTCCCTTTATACTTAGTGCACAGGTTTGGTGGGGCGCTTCGGTAGGTCTCGGACACGAGCAGCCTTATACCAACATGCCTGCGTTCGATCTCAATACCCAGGACGCCAATAACCAACTGGTGCCGCTTTTCCTCTCTTCAGAAGGCGAGTATATGTGGTCGGACGGAGCGTTTGTTTTTTCGGCCGTCAATGGCGAAATCAAGCCCTCTGTAGCGATGGAGAAGGTAAAAGCAGGTAAGACCTTACGCGAAGCGTATATGGCCGCTCAAGCGAAGCATTTCCCAGCTAACGGCCAGTTACCAGACACTCTCTTCTTCACGATGCCGCAATACAACACCTGGATCGAACTGATGTACAACCAGAACCAGGAGGATATACTCAAATACGCGCATGCCATCATCGACAACGGTTTTCCGGCAGGCGTGCTGATGATTGACGATAACTGGCAGCGGTATTACGGCAATTTTGATTTCAAAGCGGAGCGTTTCCCGGATCCTAAAGGGATGATAGACGAACTCCACGCGCTGGGATTCAAAGTGATGGTATGGATATGCCCGTTTGTGAGTCCTGACTCGCCCGAGTTCCGCTATCTGGAATCCAAAGGGTATCTGCTCCACAATCCCGATGGAGGCACAGCTGTCCTCAACTGGTGGAACGGCTATAGCGCATGCTACGACCTGACGAATCCCGAGGCAGCGGAATATTTCGTCAAAGTGCTGCTCGATGCGCAAGAGCGATACGGAATAGACGGCTTTAAGTTCGATGCAGGTGATAATAACTGCTATGCTTCTGCGCCATACAAATCATACGATGCTTCCGCTACGAACGTAGATCATACTACCGCATGGGCCAAGATAGGTCTCTCTTTCCCCTTCAACGAGTACCGTGCGTGCTGGAAGATGGGCGGTCAGCCGCTTGTGCAACGATTGGGCGACAAAGACTACAGCTGGGATGCAGTGCGGCAACTCATTCCGCAGATGTGCGTAGCAGGCCTGTTGGGTTATGCTTATGCTTGCCCGGATATGGTAGGAGGCGGTCAGTGGGCAGCGTTCCTGGATATCAAGGAAGATGCATTTGACCAGGCACTCATCGTCCGTTCAGCACAAGTACATGCTCTTATGCCAATGATGCAGTTCTCCGTAGCTCCGTGGCGAATCTTATCAAAAGAGAACCTGGCTATCGTGCAGCGCATGGCGAAACTGCATGAGCAGTTCGGGCCTTATATCATGCGCTATGCGCATCAGGCAGCCAAGACAGGCGAACCTATCGTGCGGCTGATGGAGTATCAGTTCCCGCACCAGGGTTTTGAAGCATGCAAGGATCAGTTCATGCTGGGCGACAAGTACCTCGTAGCGCCGGTGGTGGACACGCGTCTGGAACGCGAGGTGCGTCTGCCGAAAGGTACATGGCGCGACGACCAAGGCAAGAAATACAAAGGCGGCAAGACCTACAAGATCAAAGTGCCATTGGAGAGACTTCCCTATTTCGAGAAAATCAAATAAATAAAATAGCGTTATGAAAGACAAACTCTGGTTATTATTCATCCTCATCACCATCGTAACATGGGGTATTTGGGGTGCGTTCTCGGATCTGCAGATGGATCGCGACGGCATTCCTGAGACAGTGGTTTATATCCTTTGGGCGGCTTCTATGCTGCCGTGCGCTATCGTGGCGCTGGTCATCAACAAGGGTAAGTTTATGTTCGACTGGAAATCGGCTCTGCTGGGCTGCACGGTCGGTCTGTTAGGTGCAGGCGGACAGTTGGTGCTCTTCAAAGCACTCGCTATCGGTCCGGCATACATCATCTTCCCCTTCATCTCCATGTCGCCGGTAATCGTGATCACGTTGGCTGCGCTTTTCCTCAAAGAGAAAGCGAACCGCTGGCAGATAGCCGGTATCATCGTGGCGCTTGCTGCTATCCTCTTGCTCTCGCTGCAATCTGGCGGAGATAACGGCCCGGTGAGCGGCTGGCTATGGATCGTATTGGCGGTATTGGTGCTCTTCGCATGGGGTATCCAGGGTTTCTTCATGAAGTTTGCCAATAACTCGATGGACGCGGAGTCGATCTTCATCTGGATGGCTATCTCGGCGGTTGTTCTTGCGCCGGTGGCTTATTACATGAGCGGCGATGCGGCATCGTTCTTCGCCGGCGCAGATGTAACCGCGAAGAGTCTCAAATGCTTCGGCATCCAATCTCTGAACTCAATCGGCGCACTGACGCTTGTCTATGCGTACCGTTATGGTAAGGCAGTGATCGTTTCTCCGATGGAGGGACTTTCACCGATGGTGACTGTGCTTCTGTCGCTGATTATCCTTTCTGTCATCCCGACTCCGATGCAGATAGCCGGTATTTGCTGCGCCGCATTCGCAATGTACGCTTTGTCGAAATAAAATAAGGAGGAATATAGAATGAAAAAGGTATTAGGAATGATTTTATTGCTGGCATGCTTTGTTTCGTGCCATGCAGCGCCGAAGTTAGTGTATAATGGCGATACACTGGAGTGGAATAACTCATGGAAAAAGCAGCAATGCGGCACATTAGATATCAACGAGAATATTATCGAGGTATCCGGTATCGCTTGCTCGCGTGTTACTCCGGGATATATCTGGATGCAGAGCGATGAGACCGCCAATTATATCATCGCTACCGATGAGAAAGGAGAAAAGCGTGCCTGCAAACTGAAGATGTCGAAGAGCATCGGCTGGGATTGGGAAGACATGTCCGGCGGTGTGTATAACGACACCAACTATCTCTTTATCGGATCGTTCGGTGATAATGAAGAAACGCGGACAGATTATCGAATCATTTATTTCAAAGAGCCCACAATCGATCCGGAGAATGCACCGGAACAGACCGTTACTCCCAATTATATCAAGTATGTCTATCCTGACGGCAAGAGCCATAACAACGAAGCGCTGATGTATGATAACCGCACGAGCGAGATCTATATCATTACGAAAGTGTATTACAATGTATGCCAAGTGTTCCGTTTGCCTTTCCGTCTGGATTATGGCGACGAGGTGCAAACCTTGGAATATATCTGCGATCTGGGCATAAAATCAGACCTCGGCGAGGGATCTAAACCATACAAAGGTTTCCACCTTGTTACCGCAGCTGATATCTCGCCGGACGGCAAGTACATCCTGATCAAAAATCATAATAATATCGTAGCTTCCTATTGCTGGGTACTTTATTGGGTGCGTCAAGACGGCGAGAGTGTGGCAGATGCGATTCAACGTCAGCCGCAGCCGATTAAAGCGTATAATACCTATGAATGGCAAGGTGAGGCGATCTGCTGGCTCGATGACGATACGTTCTACACCACCTCCGATGCCGATGACGGCAACCCGCCGATTTACAAGTTTACCCGCAAATGGGGGGAGGGCATAGAGAATACGGAAGTCAATACTTCGGCCAATAAACTGGTTATGATTGACAACACACTTTATGTGCGCAGTAATGAAGGGTTATATACGTTAGATGGAAGAAAAGCGCAATGATAGGCATTATTGCAATTTAGCCTTTTTGAGTTGCGCGATTTGACGCTTGTCGTCTGCTTCGCGAAGTGATTGCCGTTTGTCATAGGTATGTTTACCTTGGCAGACGGCGATTTCTAATTTGGCATATCCATTCTCGTTGATGAACAGGCAGAGCGGAATGATGGTTTTGCCAGTCTCCTTGGTGGCACGTGCTATTTTACGGATTTCGCGGCGCTGTAGGAGTAACTTACGGTCGCGTTTTACCTCATGATTGGCATAACTGCCGAAGCGGTATTCCGCGATATGCATCTGCTTGACATATATCTCGTCATGCTCGATGGCACAATAGGAATCGACCAGCGAAGCTTTTCCTTCTCTGATCGATTTGATTTCCGTACCGAAGAGTTGAATACCCGCTACGTAGCGGTCAAGAATGATATATTCAAATTTCGCTTTCTTGTTTAGTATCCGTATCTCGCT
>JAGCFY010000096.1 GCA_017649845.1 Paludibacteraceae bacterium | reverse complement strand
GGATATATCGAGTGCGCTTTCTCTACCGATAAAGAGGCCTATTTCCTCATCGCCTGCGAGGAGGCGAAGCCGGACGTAAACCCGCTGGATAAACCCAAACAGTTCATGACCCTGGCGCTCGATTCGGCTAACGTGGAGTATCTGGCTTGGCGCAACGAACTGCTCAAGAAAGGCGAGTTCAATATCGCGCCCTTCGCCAGCCATGCCCTGCAATACGGCTCGATCAACCATATTTTCACCAATCTCGTGCCGCAGACCGACTACTGGGTCTATGCTTTCGTCGTCAATCCGGTTACGCTCAAGCCAGAAGGCAAGCTGCATCTGGCTACCGTCACCACTACGGAGTTCAGCGCGGTCGATATCCATTTTGAGTACCGCGTACGGGGCATCTGGGATTATATCTACCCTGTGGACTCGACCGGCAAGATCTACGACCGTTATCCCTATCTGGCGGCTACGCGCGACAGCGCGGACCTGGCGGAGATGGGAGAGACGCCGGAGGATTTCTTTACGGAGTATTTCCTCTATATCATGGCGAATAACCTCACCGACAACGTCATCTACGGCGTGAAGGCGGTGGAGAACGACGGATGGACCTCTTACCTGCATTTCGAGGCGGGTCATACCTATTATACCGCTATCGTCGCCTGGGACGGACTGATGGGTAATAACGTGATCTACCGGTTTACCTGGACGGGAGAGAATTTCGAGGCGTATTTCAAAGATGAAGATTCTATTGTTCGTTACGGGGAAGACGACTGATCCCCGTCTCGTTTCGCTTATCGACGACTACCGCCGGCGGCTCACGCATTATGTGCCGTTTGATGTGGTCGTTATTCCGGATATCAAGAATGCCAAGTCGCTGAGCGAAGAGCAGCTGAAGACGGCGGAAGGGGAAGCTATCCTCTCGCGTCTGACACCGGCGATGGAGGTGCTGCTGCTCGACGAGCACGGACGGGAGTTCCGCTCGATCGAGTATGCCGATTTCCTACAGAAGAAGATGTCGTCCGGCAAGGATCTGACGCTCGTCATCGGCGGAGCGTACGGTTTCAGCGAAGCGGTCTATGCCCGCGCCAACGGTAAGATATCCCTCAGCCAGATGACTTTCAGCCACCAGATGATACGATTAATGGCCATCGAGCAGCTATACCGCGCGATGACCATTCTTCGGGGTGAGCCTTACCACCACGAGTAAAAGGGGTTAGGCTTTTACCTCACTCTCAGCGACTGACCGATACGGATCACGCTGGTCTCCTTGATCTTATTCAACTGACATAGTTTGCGGACGGTAGTGCCGTATTTCTTGGCTATACCGGATAGCGTGTCGCCGCTGCGCACCTTGTGGTATTTCATCGCAGCCTGCTCCGCCCGTGCCTGCTTCATCGCCTTGATGCCGATGACGTACTCGTCGGGGTTACGCAGTTGTCCGGTGGAGAAATCGATGAACTTGGCGGGATCCATGGCTTCGCCCAGATAGCGGATTTCGAAATGCAGATGGCTGCCGGTGGAGCGGCCGGTGTTGCCGCCCAGGCCGATCACGAACCCTGCCGGGATCTTCTCGTATTCATCTACTAACGGACGGCTAAGGTGGCCGTATATCGTCTCCAGACCGTTGTCATGACGTACCACTACGTAGTAGCCGTAGCCGCGCGGGTCCCATCCTACGATACGCACCTGGCCGGACCATGCCGAACGGATCGAGTCGCCTATCTGCACCTTGATATCCGTGCCTTTATGCATCCTGTACCGGCGCCAGCCGTACGGACTCGTCACGTAACCCGGAGCAGGCAACTTGAAGCCCGCCATCGGGATGTGTACATCTTCTTTCAGACTGTCGAACATCGTCCCGTAGGGGTTTACCCGCTCATCCGTCCATATATTCCGGTACGCGCTGTCGGCGGGATGGTGGGTAAAGAGGGTGCTGTCGCCTAACATAAACTGCGGCGCCAGTTTATATACCACTTCTCCGTCCTTGGTGCGCACGACGATCTTGTTGGGCAGCACCTCCATGTCGCATCCTAAGATCAGCGTATCATGGCTGAACAGCCCTGCCAGGCACTCCGGCAGCTGGCTCGACCGTACGTCCAGTTCGTCTAATTCTTCTAACTCGTCTCCTTCGCTATCTACGGCGGCGGTGTCCAGAGGCGGGTTAAGACCCAGATCCTCGGTGAACACATTATCCGCATGAGCCAACGGCCCCGCGAGCAGACAGCACAGACTTAATACCAATACCTTTACTTTCTTCATCTTCTATTCCTTATTTAATCAGGCAAAACGGCCATGTGCAGCCGCAAATGAGCCAGTTGCAAAGCCATGCGATAGCGGCTAATGCGATCAAGCATGCCAATACGATCAGGCATATCTGCCATCCTTTCAGCCCTTTCTTCACTTTCACGAGCGGGAACTCCACTTGCTCGGTGAGGGTCTTGCCGAACGGAACAGAGATAATCGCATCGGCGTTGACAGCCCATCCGTTGGCGTTCAGTACCGGAGCCAAGTTACGGCGACGCAGTTTGAGCCATGCCATGATCATACTCGGTCCGCTGATAACGAGCAGGATACATACGAAGACGATGATCAACTGCCACCAACTCAGTTTGCCTAAACCTACAGCTACACTAGCAAGAGCCGTGCCAATCATACCTAATGCCATGCCGATGGCGGCGAAAATACCGGCGAACTTAGCGATATCGAAGGCCTGTTTCTTCTCTGCTGCAGCAGGATCAGCTGCCTTGGCCTCAGCGCTCGTGGTCATGTTATCGAATGCTTTCGCATCTTTCTCTGCGGCGGATTTGTTTACTTTGTCTTCTATCCATTTGGCGAACTTGCGGTACGGCGTCCAGAAAGCCTGACGGATGGAGATCGGGTTCTCGATGATCTTGAATACCGTAGCGTCGTAGTCCAGTCCGTCGTTGTCATAGAAGACGGCGTTCTTGCCTACGCTCAGGTTCTTGATCTCTCCTTGCGTCATAGCGGCTACTATCTGCGCGGTCTTGCCGGTTTTCTTGTTCTCGCAGTTGCAGTATAGCAGATACATACCGCTCAGCGGCGCCTGCGAGTCGTGCTTCGGCAGGTCGTTCACGCGGATACAGAGGTGGCACGCGCGTTGGTCGATGATGAGCGT
>JAGCFY010000001.1 GCA_017649845.1 Paludibacteraceae bacterium | reverse complement strand
GTTACGGCTCTGGCAGTCGCGGTAGAGGAAGGTGGGAGACCCCTCCTGACCTCCTCCTGTAGGGGAGGAATTAGAGGAGAGTAAGTTGGTTACTATGCGGTCAAAATCGTCTTCCAGTTTGGGTTCGCTGAACTCGATCTTGGTGCCTTTGAGGAAACAGTATTTGAAATAATTCAGATCCCATCGGATAGATCGTTCGTCAAAGGCGGGCACCGGGAAACAGTAAGACCAGTCAAAATCCCGTGCTCCCTCCACCTGTATGTGCGCGAGCGCACGTATCGCGCGTTCTAATAAGGTGCGTTCGGTCTCGTTGAAATCTCCCGTCTCGCGGCCATGCCGGATGGCGTCAAAAAGGAGCATGTCGCCCAGGTCCTCCTGGGTATAAGTCATCTCGTCCCCGCTCACCTGATACACTTCGGGCACGGGCAGACCGAGCGCATGAAAATGACGCGCCATATAGATGAACGCGCGGTTCTCATCGCGGTTCGTTCCTTCTACGCGTATGACCGTGCGGCCTTGCTCGTCCTGCACGCGCGTGTAGAGTCTATTAGAACCCTGCTGTTTCAAAATTACGGATTACGAATTACGGATTTTAGCACTTAAACTGAAGGGCATGATGAATACAGGTTACTTTGCACGGTGCAATGAAATTCTCCAGTATTCCGTCTGCCTCTATCATGATATGCTTGCGGTAGTTGATCTCGATCTCCTTGCCTACTATCGGATATACAAACGGCAGTTCGCTCAGCCGGCCGTTATATAACTTCGGCAGCGCCTCGAGGACCTGCTTAAAGGTCGGTTTGCGGATAAACATACCGTTGAAAATACCGTCTGACGGCTCTGCTTCAGGGTTTTGTTTGATACCTCCTCCGGAGAACGGGCCGTTACCGATATTCATCGTGAAAAGCAGGTCATTAACGGTCTCTTTGCCGTCCACGGTCAGAATCATGTGCTGGCTCTTATGCTGCACGATCGCGCCGATGAGGCCGAAGAGATAATTGACATGATGGGAACCGATATAGTATTTGAGCGTCTCGGCTTTCTTGCAGCATAGCGGATCTACTCCGAAGCCGACCGAATTGATGAAATAGCGGTGGTGGGCGATGCCGTTGCGCCAATAGGTGACGCATCCTATGTCTATGGGATGTCCTTCGCCCTCGAAGAAGCGCTTAAGACTCTCCTTATGGTTCTTGGTCAGGTTCCAGAATCTCCCCCAGTCATTGCCTGTACCGCGCGGCATGAGTCCGACCTGGATCTTAGCACGCTGATCTGGCTCTATCTCGGCCCGCATGATGCCGTTGATGGCTTCGGATAAAGTGCCGTCCCCGCCGAGAACGAGGATCTCATCGTATCCTTTTTCCACTAACTCGCGTGCCAGCTCGATCGCATGACCCGCATATTTGGTGACGCGATAGGCAAAAGGTTGATGGCGCTTACGCAGCAGTTTCCATAGGTAAATACGCTGTGCCCGAAAAGCTTTCTTTCCCGATTTAGGATTGATGATAATGCCAAGCATTAATGATTAAGGTTAAATGTGTTGGTATGGATAAAACAAAGCGCACTATGAAAAACATAATGCGCTTTGTTTAGGTTTGATTACTTGAAGAACTCCTGTACTTTCTCGTTGAGCACAATTTCTTCTTGGAAGATGTAAGCCCCGGTCTTAGGCGACTTAACCATCTTGATGCACTTAGAGTGCGCGCGTCCGGAGTTACCGGTTTGAAGGGTTGCGACCGCTTTCTTTGCCATAGTTCTAAGCCTTTCTAATTAGGGGTTAATTACTTAATCTCTTTATGCAGCGTGTAGCGCTTCAAATAGGGATTGTACTTCATGAGCTCCAAACGATCAGGAGTGTTCTTGCGGTTTTTGGTGGTAATGTAGCGAGACATTCCCGGAACACCGCTGGCTTTTTGCTCCGTGCACTCAAGGATCACCTGGACGCGGGCTTCTTTTACTTTCTTTGCCATTCTTTAGCTCCTTTCGTTAATATAGATAACCCTTGTCTGCTGCCTGCTTCAGGGCGGCGTCAAGGCCTATCTTGTTAATAGTTCTCAGACCGGCTGCACTCACGTTCAGCTCGATCCACACATCGCGTTCTACCCAGTAGAACTTGCGGCGGAAGAGGTTCACATCGAAGGTCCGCTTTGTGTGGCGCTTCGAGTGCGAGACGTTGCATCCGCCCATGGCTTTCTTGCCTGTAATTTGACAAATCTTTGACATTGTAGTATATATTTATTATTTTTATTCGCTTTTAGGGATTCTTCGCACTATTACACGAAAAATCGCGCAAAGGTACTGCTTTTTTCTGACATGACCAAATTTTTCGGCAAAAAAATGAAAAAAATCTTTAAAATTTCCCGATTCGTTTATTTTCTGCGCACGAGAAAGAGATAAACCAGGAGGATTATCAGGAGCAAGGTGGTACCTACAAGTCGGAAGCCGAAATAGCCGCTGGGGAAGAGGGTGTCATAGCCGAAAGAATCATTGAGCAGGCTCGCGAAATCATAGATGGCAGAGAAGATGGTGAGGCAGGTCAGGAAGGTCAGGAAATGATTCGTTTTCTCTTCCGCCTTATTGCGCCGCGCTTCGATCTCTTTGCCGATCATCTTGTCCAGCTGGTCATAATCCCGCTGGGTATTGAGACTTTTCTCTATGGCTGCAGAGATGATATTGGGCAGGAAATTATACGATATCGCCGTATAGCTGTACCGCTGCTCGAACTCGCTGAGCCTACTCTCCAGCACCGTCACTTCTTCGCTGCGCTGACGGTAACGCAAGTTGACCGAATAGAGGAACACCTTGCGGAACAACTGATAGATATAGATCTTCTCAAAATAGTCTTTCTCCCAGTTCTTCACCACCCGTTCGGGCGTGTCGGATGAAAGCAGCGTGAAGGTATCCAGCAATGCCAGACCGCTCCATCCGGCGAAGACGGAGATCGTGTGTTCGGTCAGGATATGCTCGATATATGCCGGACTGTTGATGCCCGTCGAATGCGGCGTATGGCGCGCAAGGGTACCGGCATCGTAGAGCAAAAATTGCTCGTCACCGGGTTCGATACCTTCCGGCACTTGCACGATCTGGAACAGTTTGAACTTGTTCCCGCTCTCCACGAGCCACGACAGATCGCCTTCGGTGGTCCGGTTCTCCCCGGTGGTAGCGTTATATACCGCCACGACAGGCAGCAACGCCGTGTGGATGAACTCGCGCTGCAGGGTATCGTAGTACGCACAGTTCCGCAGCGCATTGAGTGCCCGCGTGACGGTGTTGAAATCCATCTGCTCAAAACGCAGCTCCACCGCATAGAGGATGATATGGAACGGCGCTTCCCACAGACGGAGGTTTGCGACATGGAAGGACACCTTCTCTTCCCCGAAGTCCAGGGTGCAGGTCTTGTCCACCGGCAGGATGTACATCGTCACCCCGTCGGTCATGCACTGCGCGAATTCGGGAAAATAATAGTTGTTCAAGCTTGCTCGCTCGGCATCGGTGTACTGTATCTTCTGCCATGCCGCCGTCAAGCCTTTCGCTGCGTTTTTCGCGGAGAAATAACCGCATAAAAAACCTGTATCTGTGATCTGCATAGGATATATATTTTCTATTTCGGCTGCAAAATTACAAAAAAGTTTGCATATATGCAAAAAAAAGTGTATCTTTGCACGCAAATTTGTACAAACATGGTCCACACTCTTCCTATTTCGTTGGCTCATCCCTTAGAGCAGTACCGTTTTCAGCGGGACGCAGGGGTTTATTCGAAAGCGATGAACTACGCCTTGGATTTCTTCGAAGTCTCAGCGCAATACCTGTCTATCGTCTTGCTTGGTTTGGTGCGTGATGCGCAGACCGACCCCCATCCGCAGGCGGTGTTCGTGGTCAACAAGATCGACACCAAACGTCCCTTGTCGTTCGGCGACTGGGCGAATGATATCTTGCCCAAAGTGGTGATAACTGCGAAGGACGTGCTGCCCGACGAACCCTTGACGCAGGCCTTGCTCAAAGTGGCGACCGCGAAGCGCAATATCTGGCTCGGCAGCAAGAAAGAGAAGAGTCTCGTCCAGATCCGCAATGAATACAAGGGACACGGCACGACCCTGGCAGAGAGTATCTACGAAGAGGTAGTAGGTCAGATAGAAGGGCGGGTGGACGAACTGGCTGATATCCTGAGCGTGCTCGCGCAATATAAGGAAGAGCCGGAAGATAATTTCTATTGGTTCACCGCGCCCGACGGACGGCAGATAGATCTCTATCCGCTGATTCACCGCTCCGGGAAAGGATATATCTATGTCTTCCAGACCCTCAAAGAGGAAGAGATCAGTTTCATCTCCTCCGACGAGCATGCCGTCACCGTTATCACCGACGCGCTGAATACTCCTTTCGACGCCTGGATGCAAGGTATCGTGCCGTCCTTCGACATCGCCAAAGACATGAACTGGAGCGAACTGAGGCAATGCATGGCGAACTACTCGCAGGACTACCTCGACCGGATGTACGCGGAGAAGAAATACAACCGCGAACTGTTCGTCGAGCGCGATAACTTGGCGGCTATCTTCCGCGCTTTCGGCGAGTCGGACGACCGCTTGCTGCCGCTGTTGGGCGAAGCGGGACAAGGTAAGACGACCCAGCTCTGCCATTGGACGGAACAACTCATCGCGAGCGACGATGCCGTCATCACGTTCGCCAGTTCGGAGTTTACCGAGCAACGTCTGGAGCAGCGGTTGAGAACCTTGTTCGACCTGTCCCGCAAGAAAGACATCCGGCAGTTCTTGCAACGCACGAGCGATAAGGCCGTACAAGCCGGACAGCGTATCTTCATCCTCTTCGATGCCATCAACGAGGTGCTTACCTATCCTAATACGGAGGCGGGCGACAGCGGAGCACTCGCGCTGTACAAAGACATATACGCGCTGTTCGGGCGGCATGAGTTATCCGCCTTCCGCGTTATTTTTACCTGCCGCAACTACACCTGGCAGAACGAACTGAGGCCGCAGCAAAAGCAGCAGGACATGTCCCTTTTCAGCCAGTTAGGAGAAGAGGCGACCGTTCGCTCCTTCACGGACAGTGAGCTCACGCGCGCTTACGCTATCTATCAGGACCTCTACCAGATGGCGACGCGATACGAAGACATCGCGCGGAAGAACATCATCCGCATCAAGAACCCGCTGATTCTCAAGATCGTCTGCACCAATTATCTGGGTTACAGCCTGCCGGACGACAACGCCCTATATACCTCCATCGCGCTGTTCGCCAAGATGGTGAATGATATCAACCATTCCTATGCCGGCAACAGGCAGGTGGAGATCCTGCGCGAGATAGCAGCCTGTCTGTTAGCGTCCTACGAAGGAGGTACGGCGCAGGACTCCGTGATGACAGCGTGGCTAGGAGAGAAAGCCGACACGATTGCATTCAAAGAGCTGCTCAACAAACCCGAGCGACCGATCTTACGCCTCGTCAAGGGAGAGAAAGTGCAGTTTATCTACGAGCGTTTTCTGGAGTACATGCTCGCCGTAACCTATTTCGATCGGGAGACGAAGGATCTGACCGACGACACGCCTGTTCCGGCGGAGGTGTATGTCCGTACGATAGAGAAAGCCGCTACGAACGAAGTATTCATCAGTACTCTGCGCAATGTGCTGATCATGGATTATATGCGTACCTCCAATCCCCGGACCATCATCCGCCTGGCGAGCGACCATAGCGATAATTTCACGATCATGACCCTCGTCACGGATGTGATGAACACCCTCGTGACGGAGAACTACGAAGTCCCGCTCTTCTCGCTGTTGCACGAACTGCTGACCTACACCGAGGACGACCTGCGCGAGACGATCACCGAGTACAACAACGTGACGAAGATCATCGAGAAGAACAAAGCGGACAATGAGACTATTGCGCAGTTCAAAGCGCTGAGCGCAAGGCTCGCGCCCCTGATGAACCGCAAGCGGCTGGCTTCCGGCACGCTGATCAACGGCGTTTTCATGACCGATTACCACAACGAGGGGTTATACGACCGGGATCCGTTCGAACTGCTGGATATCGTCTTGGACGACGCCATTACCGAGATCAAGGACAATATATGCCTGATGATCTACTATGCTTCGAACAAGAGCCATACGATTTCCTATACGCCGCTGAAGCAGAATATCACGCGCCAGATAGTGGCGCATATGTACAATTATATCCATCATACGCCGCTCGTCGGTCTGGCTCAAGGTGCCCGCCGCAAGAGGGTGATGACGTTCCTGGAGACGGGTACGCGGATCAATATCCTCTTGATCATCGACCGCGTGCTCGCGGGAGACGAAGGAGGGCAAGCCGGGTATCAGGTAGGCGATATCTTCGACGAGATCACCGCTGTAGCTAAACATCTGACGGCTAACTTCACCCTCTTCCGGATCGTGCTGCCTTTCGTGCAACTCGTCATGCGGCGTCAGGTGCTCTTCCAGTCCGATTATGTCAACAATGTGATCGAATATGCGACCTATTGGGATACGCATGCCCTCGACCTGGCTGCCGTAGCACCCTTTGCCTATTTCTATTCCAGAAAAGGCCGGCCGGATGCACCGAGCGAAACGGAATGGCAAGCTTGGATACCGAAGATCATCGAGGCGTACAAGTCCGGCGACAGCCTCAGCTATTTCGCCATGGAGCGGCTGCTCATCATTGCCGCCATGGCGGGTTATCAGCATGTAGAGCCGATCGTGCAGGCCCTGCGGGCAGGAAGCAACAGAGACTCCGAATGGTTCGATTATTCGCAGATGTCTTTTCTCTACGTGCTGTACCAGTTAGGGCTCAAACTGCCGGACCTGCCGCAAGAGGTGGAAGAGATGCTCACCGAATGGTGCGTGGACTGGACGCTGAGATGCCGGGGATGGTTTAAGGGGCGGAATAGCTACAAAGCCAACCCGATGCAGCTCTACAAACGCAATGTGATGACCTGGTATGCGATGGTTTACTGCGTGCGGTATGGCGATAACAGAGACCCAGAAGGCAAGTCCGTACCGGCGTTCCGGGACCTGATCCGAAGCGCCGTTGAGACGCGAGACAAGGAGCTGCTCGTGCATCTGCTCAATAATATATCCGAACTCGTCTCCGACTCGGGGTATATTTACACCTCGCTCGACCTGCTCTATTCCGTGATGGAGCAGATCCCGAATCGGCAGGTGCTGGAGGAGTTTGAGATGAACGCCAACCCGCGCTATCCGGATACGAAGGAGTCCGTCATCAATCTGATAGGCAAGATCCTCGGCACGGCGAAGAACTATTTCCCGGCGCAGGTAAACGCCTTCCTCACCAAAGATATCATCTCCCTCTCTTTCCCCGGAATAGGAGACTACAAGGATGAGATATTAGGATACACCCCGGGCGGCGAAAGGCTTTCCGACCTGTTCACCCATAAGTTCGGAAACGCATTGATTTACACACTGATACACGAAGAGACGATCGACGATGTGGTCGTGCAGTCCCTGCAGGCGACGAGCAAGGCGAAGGATAGTTTCGAGTGGTTCGAATCGGTGGTAAAAATAGTATTTAACAAAATGTTCAACCTTCATTTGTAATGAATAAACTACTGATTTGTATGTCTGTTTTGGCATCCATGATTATTGCGCACCGCGGAGGTGCATTGTTGGGAACGGAGAACAGCCTCTCCTGTATCGAGAAAGGCATCGCTACCGGAGCGGATATGGTGGAGGTGGATATTCACCTTACCGCCGACAGGCATATTGTTGTCTGCCATGACCGGAAAGTGAACCGCACGACGAACGGCAAAGGCAAGATCGAAGAGATGACTCTGGCGCAGATTAGGGAACTGAGGCTGCTTAACCGGGACGGAACGGTTTCCAACGAGACCATACCAACGCTGGAGCAGGTGCTGCAATTATGCAAAGGCAAGTGCCGTTTGCTGCTGGAGATCAAAAAGAAACGTGACGACCAATACCCGGGTATCGAGGCACTCGCAGACAGTATTGTGAAAGCGCACGGGATGGAGGGAGATGTGGTTTTTCAGTCCTTCAACGACGATGTGTTGTTCAAACTGCATGCTATTGATCCGACGCTTCGACTGGAGAAACTGTTGGTTGTGCGAATAGGGAATCTATTGATTGACAATAGTTTTGCTAAATTCAGCTGGGAGAAATACGATTTCGTGGCGTCCTTCAATATATTCCGTCTTTTCGCCACCGGCCATTTTATCCGGGATATGCATGCGCATGGGAAAGAGGTGAAGGTATGGACGGTCGATGATCCCGCCAAGGCGCCGGCGGGGGTGGAGGGAATCATCACTGACCGGCCGGATTTGTTTGTAGGGGAGCGGCAGCGATAATTTTTTTCGCAAAAAAGTTTGTGTATATAGAAAAAAAGCAGTACCTTTGCGGCAAAAACAGGTCCCCACAGCCCCCTAAATGGGGAGAAAAATTATGCAATACTCCATCAAAGAGGTCTTTTCTCCGAAGTTATTCACCACCCTCCGCTCGTACAGCGCAGCTCAGTTAGGTCAGGATACGATAGCGGGCATCATAGTAGGAATCGTAGCTATCCCGCTTGCTATTGCGTTTGGTATTTCATCGGGCGTAGGTCCGACAGAAGGATTGATAACGGCCATCATAGCAGGATTGATAATCTCCATCTTCGGCGGGAGCAAGGTACAGATAGGCGGCCCGACAGGTGCGTTCATCGTGATCATTTACGGCATCATCCAGGAGTTCGGGTTAGGCGGCCTGATGATTACTACGATCATGGCGGGTATCATCCTCATCGCGATGGGTCTGGCCCGGCTCGGATCGGTGATCAAGTTCGTGCCGTACCCGGTGATAGTAGGTTTTACGGCGGGTATCGCACTGACGATCTTCAGTACCCAGATGAATGATTTTTTCGGATTGGGACTGAGCAACGTACCGGCGAACTTCGTAGATAAGTGGATCTTTTACGCCCGGCATTTCGATATCAATTGGTGGACCTTCGGGATAGGAATCTTCTCCTTAGCTATCTGCATCGGTATGCCGAAGATCACGAAGCGGATCCCGGGTAGTCTGACCGCAATCATCCTCGCCACGGCAGCGGTTTGGGCGCTGAAGACCTACGCCCCCGCATCATGGGGAGCAAGCGGTATACAGACGATCAGCGACCTGTATGCCTTGCCGCATGGCCTTCCCGCTCCTCATCTGCCAAGCCTGGCGTTGGCAGATGGAGAGACCTTTTTCACAACCGTACAGAAACTCTTCCCTGCGGCTTTCACGATAGCGATGTTAGGAGCTATCGAGAGCCTGCTGAGTGCGATGGTAGCCGACGGTGTGACGGGAGACAAGCATAACTCGAATACCGAACTAATCGCCCAGGGTATAGCGAACGTAGTGGTACCCTTCTTCGGCGGAATCCCGGCTACGGGGGCTATAGCCCGTACGATGACGAATATCAACAACGGCGGTCGTACCCCGATAGCGGGCATCATACATGCCTGCGTGCTGATGCTGGTGCTGCTCTTCATGGGCGAACTAGTAGGCATGATTCCGATGAGCTGTCTGGCGGCGGTACTGATTATGGTGGCGTACTCCATGAGCGGATGGAAAACGATCGTAGGTCTTTTCAAGCATCGAAATCGCGATTTCTGGGTGCTGCTGATTACCTTCGGTCTGACCGTTCTCTTCGACCTCACGGTAGCGATCGAGGTAGGACTGGTATTGGCGATGGTGCTCTTCCTGATGCGGACGAACGAACAGACGCACATCCGTACGCTGCACGACGAGATAGACCCGAACGAAGACACGGACGTACAGCTGAACCTGGAGCACCTCTCGATCCCGGCAGGGGTAGAGGTTTACGAGATAGACGGACCGTATTTCTTCGGTATCGCGAACCGGTTTGACGAGGTAATGACCCACGTCTCGGGCGAGAAATATCCGGTGCGAATCATCCGTATGCGTAAGGTGCCGTTCGTCGATTCCACGGCGATGCATAACCTCAGTATGCTGATCCAGCGATCGCACAAAGAGGGAATCACGATCATCCTCTCGGGCGTGAACGACCACGTACATAAACAGCTGTTACAAGGCGGTATAGAGCAACAGATGGATCCGCATAACATATGCGCAAACATCCACTTTGCACTCCGCCGCGCCCAAGACCTGATCGACCGGATGAACAAGAAAGAAAAATGACCAAATGGTTAATAAACCAAATGGTAAATATATTAACCCTTTAAAAATTTAACACTATGGTAAAGAAATTTATTTGCCCGATATGCGGGTATGTACATGAAGGCACAGAGGCACCCGAGCGTTGCCCTCAATGCAAACAGATCGTAACCTGGAAAGTAGCGGAAGAAGGTAAACTGAGCTTCGCATGCGAGCATATCGCAGGCGTTGCGAAAGACGAGAAAGACCCGATTATCGCAGAAGGACTGCGTGCTCATTTCATGGGTGAATGTACCGAAGTAGGCCAGTACTTGGCTATGGCTCGTCAGGCAGACCGCGAAGGCTATCCGGAGATAGCTGCCGCTTTCCGCAAATATGCATACGAAGAGGCTGACCATGCTTCGCTCTTCGCAGAATTGCTCGGCGAAGTAGTTTGGGATACCAAGACGAACCTGGAGAAACGTATGATGGCGGAAGCAGGTGCGTGCGAAGACAAACTGAAAATCGCAAAACGGGCTAAAGAACTGAACCTCGACCCGATCCACGATGCAGTACACGAGATGGCTCGCGACGAGGCACGCCACGGACGCGGTTTCGAAGGTCTGTACAAGCGGTATTTTAAGAAATAATTCCTCCGCCGATCAATAAGTCATCCTGATAGACGACGACCGATTGGCCGGGAGTGATTCCCCAGACGGGGGTTGCAAAACGCATGCAACCCTCGTTTTCTATTATGACAGGTACAGCTGCCGACCTATAGCGCACTTTGGCGGTCAAGCCGAGCGCGTTGATCCATCGGGAGAGTGCGGCGCCATGGGGTTTGAAACGGAGCGAGGTGGCGTACATATCCTCGTTGGTGCCGAGGGTCACACGGTTCGTAGCGGCATCGATATGCGTCACATATGCCGGGTGACCGAGCGCGATACCGAGCCCTTTGCGTTGACCGATGGTATAGTTGACGAAACCGGCATGAGTTCCTAATACGTTTCCCGCTGCATCCACGTAATCACCCGCGCGCACACGCTCCTTATAATCGGGTACGTTCTCGCGCAGGAAAGTACGATAGTCGTCATCCGGAACAAAGCATATCTCCTGGCTCTCCCGTTTGGTAGCGAGCTTGTCATATCCGTGCGCACGGGCTATCTCACGAACCTCATCCTTGGTATAGTCCCCGAGCGGGAAAAGGGTTCTTCGGAGCTGCTCCTCCGTCAGCATCCAAAGGAAATAAGTCTGGTCCTTCCGTGTGTCCGCAGCCGTAGTGAGGTAGAGATGTCCGTCCCGCTCCGTGATCCGGGCATAATGACCGGTAGCTACAAACTCGCAGCCTAACTCGTCGGCAAGGCTCAGCATCTCGCCCCATTTGATAAAATGATTACATAGCACGCAGGGGTTCGGCGTACGGCCGGACATATATTCGTCGATGAAATTCTGTATGACGCATCGGCGGAAAGTGTCCCTGAAATCAACGATATGGTGCTCAAATCCCATGCGCTCGGCGTTATGCTTCGCCTCCATCACGGATTCGATCGTACAGCACCCTTTCTCCTTGGCGAAACAGGACTCCTTCATGCTGTCATAGGTACGGAAAGTGACACCTATGACCTCGTAGCCCTGCTTGAGGAGGAGCATGGCGGAGACGGTAGAATCGATACCGCCGGACATACCGAGCAAAACCTTCTTTTTCATTGCTGCATATCGACGAGTTTGGTATAGTATCCGCCGAGGGCATAGAGTTCTTCATGCGTCCCGCGCTCGACGATGCGTCCTTCATGCATCACGCAGATGAGGTCGGCATGGCGGATTGTAGAGAGCCTGTGCGCCACAACGAGCGTGGTGCGGTCAGTCATGAGGTGCTCCAGCGCTTCCTGAACAAGCCGTTCGGACTCCGAATCCAACGCCGAAGTGGCTTCATCGAGCACGAGTATCGGCGGGTTCTTCAAGATCGCACGCGCTATGCTGAGCCGTTGCCGCTGACCGCCGGAGAGGCGCGAACCGCGGTCGCCGATGACGGTGCCGTAACCCTCCGGCAGAGCCGCGATGAACTCATGCGCATTGGCTATCTTCGCCGCTTGCTCCACCGCTTCGTCCCATGTCATGCCATCCGGCGCAGGAAGCGAGGTATCGACACCGAAAGTGATATTATTATATACCGTATCGTTGAAGAGCACGGGTTCCTGGCATACGATGCCCATCAGCCCGCGGAGATCACGCGTAGCGAACCGCCGTATATCTACCTCATCGATCATTACTGCGCCTTCGGAGGGGTCGTAGAATCGCGGGAGAAGATCGGTGAGCGTGGTCTTGCCGCTGCCCGACTGACCTACCAGCGCCACCGTCTGCCCTTTCGGGATCGTGAGGCATATATCGGATAGCACCTCGCGTCCGGGCAGGTAGGCGAACGAGAGATGCGAGAAAGTAATATCGCTCTCAAAACGCACCGGCATCGGCTGCGCAGGCTCGGCGATAGACGACGAAGTCGCCAGAACGGCATCGATCCGCTCGAGCGAAGCCAGACCGCGACGGATACCGTACGACGCCTTGCTCAGGTCCTTCGCCGGATTGATGATCGAGTAGAAGATAACGAGATAGTAGATGAATGTCGAAGCATCTATCATCGCATGATCGCTTAGTATCAACAGTCCTCCGAACCATAGTATCACCGCTATCAGGGCCGTACCCAGAAACTCCGAGAGCGGGTGCGCCAGGTAATAACGGCGGTTGATGCGGTTGAAGGTTGAGCGGGTAGCGTTGATCAGCGCCTCAAAACGCATGCGTAGCTTGCTCTGGGCATTGAATCCCTTAATCACCCGCAAACCCAGCAGAGTCTCGTCCACGGCGGAGAGAATCTCTGCGTTCTGCTCCTGACCCCGCTTCGACGATCGCTTGAGAGAACGGCCGATACGCCCGATCAGGAACACCGAAACCGGCATCAGCAGCAATACGAAAAGGGTCAGTTGCCATGAGATGACGAAGAGCGTAACCAGATAGACGAGGATCATCACCGGATCCTTGAACAGGATATCGAGCGCAGACATGATAGATGCCTCCACCTCGTTCACGTCATTCGTCATGCGGGAGATCACATCGCCCCGCCGCGCCTCCGTGAAATAGCCCATCGGCAGCGAGAGAATCTTGTCGTATAGCTGCTGTCTCAGATCGCGCAGCACACCCGTCCGAATCGGCACCATGAAATAATTCGCAAGCCATGCCGCACCGCATTTGAGGCCCGTCATCAGAACCAAAAACAGACCCAGCATCAGCAGCACATAACTCGCGCCGTGTGCCGCGATTTGCTCGTTGAGCAGGCAGTAGAGATCCGTCCGTATAGCCGAGACCGTCTCCTGCAGACCCTGCACCTGAGCCACCTCAACCCATTCCACCTCGATCTCCGTGAGCCCGAAAAGAATGCGCAGCACCGGGATGATCGCTGCAAAAGAGAAGAGCGACAGAACCGTCGAAAGCAGGTTGAAGAGGATATTGAGCGCCATCTGCGCTTTATATGGCGGCACAAAACGACGTATGAGGGTGATGAATGTCATTTATCTTCTGGTGTTTTCGTGAACGTAATTGAGTATCTGCCGGTCGAAATTCTCCTTCGGTGTACAGAATTTCACCGTGATAGGCAGGGCTATCAACCGTTTCCCCTGCGCCTGCAGCCGCTCTACGAGCGAGGTCGTGCGGAGGCGCTGGATATCTTTCTCCGTCGTCAGCACAAAATCGAAATGCCTGGACCGCTCGAGGATCAGATCGATATCCCCCGGCGTATAATGATGATGATCGGGGAAAGCGAATAGTTCCGCCTTCGGATACAGCGTACGAACATAGTCCAGCATATACTGCGGCTGCGCGATCCCACATAGCACGAGCGGTGTCCCCTCCTGCTCCATCGGCGCATAACGGATGCCGGTGAAATGAAGCGACTGATAGGTCGGCAGATGTAACCTGTTATCTACCACGCGCATGTCGATCGGACGGATACTGTCCGGACACTTGGTCACGACGACCGCATCCGCTTTGAGGGCCCGCGATGGCAGATCGCGGAGCGTACCCCACGGCAGCATATGGTCGTCTATATAGAGATGATCGTAGGGCGTCAGCAGGATCGTCAACCCGCAGCGGATAGCGCGGTGCTGCATAGCGTCATCCAGGATCACCACATCCAACTCTTTCACCTGCCTTTTGAGTTGCTTGACGCCCCTTACCCTGTTCTCGCATACCGCTATCGGCACCTCCGGAAAAGCCCGGTGCATCTGCATCGCTTCGTCGCCGATGGTCTCTACCGTAGAAGCACTGTCGGCCATCACGAAACCCCGCGTAGCCCTTTTGTAACCGCGCGAGAGAACGGCCGGATGATAACCATGCTCTGTCAGCAGACGCAGCAGATACCCCGTCATGGGCGTCTTGCCCGTACCGCCTACCGCCAGATTACCCACGCATATCGTAGGCACATCCACCGAGAAAGACGGCAGCAGATGCTGGTCAAACATCGCATGCCGAACCGCTACACCGATCGTGTAGAGCCAACTAAGCGGTATGGAAAAAATACGCAGCATCCCAAATCATCAATTGTGCATTGTAAATTGTGAATTATTGAATGCGCACCTCATCCATCCTCGCCATAACCCTCGGCTGCGAACAGAACTCGCGGAGTTTCAGGATCAGTTTCTCCTCCTCCGTCGTGTTGTCCAGCGATTTGAGTAACTCCTCGAACGGATCCGTTTTCTCCGGATAATAACTCAACTTGTAACTCTCCAATCCGGCTAACTCGACGGCCTTGGCGATGGCGTCATCGATATTGCCCATCTCATCCACGATACCTATCTCTTTGCCTTTGGCGCCGAGCCAAACGCGTCCTTCTCCGATGGACTTGATATAGTCCTGGTCGACATGTCGGCCCTCGGCACAGCGGCGGGTGAAGAGGCCATATCCGCGCTCGACCATCGTCTGCATCAGGGCACGCTCCTCGGGATTCATACCCTTGAAGAGCATGTTGGTCTCCAGAGCGGAGTGTTTATTAGTAGAGATGCCATCGATATCGAGACCGACTTTATTGCGGAGGGAGGAGACATTAGGAACAGTACCGAAGATACCGATAGAGCCGGTGATGGTGGTAGGTTCGGCATAGATATAATCAGCTCCGCAGGAGATATAATATCCTCCGGAAGCGGCATAATCGCCCATGGAGACCACAACCGGAATGCTGTCGGCCTTGATATTCTGCACGGCGTGCCATATCTGCTCGGACGCATTCGCCGATCCGCCCGGGCTATTGACACGGAGGACGAGGGCTTTGACATCATCATCCTTGCGGATCTTCTTGAGGGTCTTAACGACCTGTTTGCCCACGATACCTTCGCCGGAATCATCGGTGATCTCTCCTTCGAGATAGAGCACCACCACTTTGTCCTTGGCTTTGGAGGCGGGGCGTTTGACTTGCGCCAGCTTATCGGTCGTGAGGGTGTTATAATCCTTGGTGCCAGTATAGACGCGGAGGAGAGAATCCATATCCTGGGCATAGACGATAGTATCGACGAGGCCAGCCGTCAGGTGGTCCTCCGCCGGCTGCAGACCCATATAGCGGTCCGCGAGGGATTCGAGTTGGTCCGCCGTCAGGTTACGGGAAGCACCTACCGCGGATTTGAATTCGCTCCAGATGCCATCGAGGTATTCCTCGGTCTGCTTGCGATCGGCATCCGACATAGAGGTGCGGAAGAAGGGTTCTACGGCCGATTTGAAGGTACCGACCTTGAGGATCTGCATCTCGACGCCGATCTTCTCCATCGCGCGTGTGTAATACATCTTCTGCGCGGAGAGTCCGTTCCAGTTCACTCCGCCGGTCGGGTCCAGACAGATGCGATCGGCTACCGAAGCGATATAATAATTGGTCTGGCCATAGGAAGCGGCGGAAGCGATGATCCATTTGCCGGAAGTCTTGAAATCGAGCAATGCATCGCGGATAGCCTTGGCATTCGCGGGCGCTGTAGCCAGTTCGCCGCCATCAAGCCAGATACCCAAGATCCGGTCGTCATTCTTCGCCAGACGGATATTAGCGAGGATATTATCGAGTCCGACGGTTTCCTGCTTCGCATACGAGCTATAGGGCACCGAGCTGAGCAGGGAAGCGAAGGGGTTATACTCCTGCGCCTGCTCCACCAGCATGCCTTTCATCTGCAAGCGATAGACCGTCTTGTCTTTCAGCTCGACCGTAGAGGAGGAGAAAGCATCGCCCATGATCCAACCGAGGATAGCGCTACAAAGGAAATAAACCGCGAAGAAAATGAGGCAGCCGCCGAGGCAACCTACTCTGCGGCGAGGACGACCCTGACCGTCCTGCACTTGGTTGTTTCGATTAAAAAATAACATATCTTCAAATTTTTAAGTTAAACGTCATTCTGTGGTAGGGCGTTGGCCCGTATTT
>JAGCFY010000095.1 GCA_017649845.1 Paludibacteraceae bacterium | reverse complement strand
TCGAGAAACAACGTGGTATTTCCGTGGCTACTTCGGTCATGGGATTCGATTATGACGGATATCATATCAATATTCTTGACACACCGGGTCACCAGGATTTTGCGGAGGATACGTTCCGTACGCTGACAGCAGTAGATAGCGCTATCGTCGTGATCGACTCGGCAAAAGGTGTGGAGACACAGACCCGCCGTTTGATGGAAGTATGCCGGATGCGCAAAACTCCCGTGATGGTTTTCATGAATAAAATGGACCGCGAAGGAAAAGATCCGTTTGATTTGATGGATGAAGTGGAGCGTGAGTTACAAATTAAGGTAACGCCGGTTACATGGGCAAATGGACAGGGACTCAAATTTGAATCCGTATTCGCTTTGAATAACCGCCCGAAAGATATTAGTGGCAAGATAGCAGAAGATCTGGAAATGGTCGATGGCGTTTATCCGGATTTCGACAAGGAAGCCTATCTGCGCGGAGAATTAGCGCCGGTCTTTTTCGGCTCTGCTTACAAGACCATTGGAGTACAAGAGTTGTTGGATTTCTTTGTGGTCAATGCTCCCTCGCCACGGCCTGTAACAGCGGAAGAAAGAACGGTAGAGCCGATGGAAGACAAGTTCACCGCATTCTGCTTTAAGATACATGCCAATATGGATCCGAACCACCGCAGTTGTATTGCCTTCTTCAAAATCTGTAGCGGCAAATTCCTGCGTAACACCTATTATTACCACGTGCGTAAGGACCAGCAGATGCGATTCGCTGCACCTACATGTTTTATGGCGCAGAAGAAAGAAACAGTTGACGAAGCTTATGCCGGAGATATTGTAGGTCTACCGGATACAGGTAATTTCAAGATTGGGGACACACTCACCAGTGGAGAATTACTGCATTTCAAAGGTCTTCCATCCTTCTCTCCCGAAATGTTCAAATATATTGATAATGCCGATCCCATGAAACAAAAACAATTGGAGAAAGGTATCAATCAGCTGATGGACGAAGGTGTGGCGCAGTTGTTTATCAGTCAACTTAACGGCCGCAAGATCATCGGAACAGTAGGGCAACTGCAGTTTGAAGTGATCCAATATCGTTTGGAACATGAATATCAGGCCAAATGCAAATGGACGCCCCTGCAGATGTATAAAGCCTGCTGGATAGAAAGCGACGATGCAGCGGAACTCGATACCTTCAAAAAACGCAAAGCGCAGTATATGGCGACTGATAAAGAAGGACGCGATGTCTTTTTGGCTGATAGCGCCTATGTGCTAAGCATGGCACAACAAGACTACACCCATATCAAATTCCACTTCACAAGCGAGTTCTAACTCATAATACCGTAATACCGTAATAACGAAATATAATACAAATATGAAAAACAAATCATTACAAATTCGCCTCATCGTGATGAACTTTCTGGAGTTCGCCGTTTGGGGTGCGTACTTAACCTCCATGGGGCGTTATTTAGGTGCACATGGTTTTGGTGCTCAAATTGGTTGGTTCTACTCTATTCAGGGTATTGTCAGTCTCTTCATGCCGGCATTGATGGGTATTGTGGCTGATCGCTGGCTGCCTGCTCAAAAAGCACTCAGCCTTTGCCATGGTTTAGCGGGAATCTTCATGGCAGCCGCCGGACTATACGCTTTCAGTGCAGGAGCAGATGTTGCTTTTGCTCCTTTATTTAGTCTCTACACAATTTCCGTAGCATTCTTCATGCCTACTATTGCTTTGACCAACTCGGTTGCTTTCAATGCGCTTGTTCAGGCTGGAATGGATACTGTGAAGGACTTCCCTCCTATTCGAGTATTCGGTACAGTTGGATTTATCGCAACGATGTGGATTGTAGATCTCGTTGGCGCGATGGACACTCCGGCTCAATTTGTTATAAGCGGTGGACTCAGTCTTATTTTAGCAGCTTATTCATTGACATTGCCGAATTGCGAGATTAAGAAGATCGAGGGCAAAGTGGATCTCGTAGAAGCACTCGGATTGAAAGCGTTTGCATTATTCAAACAGAAAAAGATGGCGTTATTTTTCATCTTCTGTATGTTCCTCGGTGTGAGCCTGCAGATCACGAATGGTTTTGCGAATCCTTTCCTGGCCAGCTTTGGCGCTAACCCCGATTTTGCAGAGACCTTTGCCGTACAACATTCCGGCATCCTGATTTCCATCTCGCAGATCTGTGAAGCGCTCTGTATCTTGGCTATTCCATTCTTCCTGAAGCGTTTCGGTATCAAAAATGTAATGCTGATGGCTATGTTTGCTTGGGTATTCCGCTTTGCTTTCTTTGGTGCAGGAAATCCTGCTATGCCGGGCGTATTGCTGTTTGTATTGAGTTGCATTGTCTACGGCTTTGCCTTTGATTTCTTCAATATCTCCGGAGCTTTGTATGTGGATCAAGAGACCGATCCTTCCATGCGATCCAGCGCGCAAGGTTTATTTATGGTAATGACCAATGGTGTAGGAGCAACTATCGGTACCCTATCCGCTCAGGCTGTTGTGAATAAATTCGTATATCATTTGCCGGAAACAGCGGATTATATGCAGATTTGGGAGGGATGGAAAGCATCGTGGTATACGTTTGCTGCATATGCGTTAGTGGTAGCTGTTCTCTTCTGGATTTTCTTCCCGAAAACCCCGGTAAATAAGGATATTGAGGTGAAGCACTAAATAATTAATCACAAATTACAAATGTTCCTGAAGGAACTTAGATATTATTTTTCGACACCTATCGCCTATATTGTGATAGGACTATACCTGTTGGCAATTAGTCTTTTCCTTTGGGTAATACCTGGTCAGTGGAATATCATTGACTCTGGATATGCGCAAGTGGACGGACTCTTTCAACTTAGTCCGTGGCTTTTCATGCTCCTCTGCCCTGCCCTGACGATGCGCTTGCTTTCTGAGGAACGGCAATCGGGCATATGGGATTTGATTCGCACTAAGCCCGTATCGCTCACGCGTATCATGCTGGGCAAGTATTTTGCGGCATGGACATTAGTGCTTATCGGACTTTTACCATGTTTTGTCCATTATTTTGTAGTGGCATATATGGCTGAACCTATGGGAAACCTCGATAGCGGAGCTTTTATGGGGTCATTCATTGGCTTAATTCTCCTCAGCGGCACATTCATGGCAATAGGTTTATTTTGCGCCACATTCAGTAAAAGCCAGATTGTATGTTTTATTAGCGGCGCTCTTAGTTGCTTCGTGCTGTACTGGGTGTTGCTGCAAGATCACTACTCTTCCCTCTCGCGCGGAGTATTGGATTTACGGGATGTCGTTTTCTTTATTTCCATCGCCGTTATCGCTATTTTATCGGCGATATTTCTTATTGATAAACTGACTCGAAAATGACACATATTGGCGTTTTAAGCGACACACACGGATTATTGGATAAACGTATCTTTGAGCATTTCAAGGATGTAGACGAGATCTGGCATGCCGGTGATATCGGCAGCGAAGATGTACTGCGCCGTTTGCGTGAATTCAAACCTACTCGCGCCGTGTATGGTAACATGGATAGTGGGGATGTGAGATACTCGCTAAGTGAGTTTTATCGCTTTAAGGTAGAAGAAGTAAATGTACTCATGACGCATATAGGCGGATATCCTGGGCATTATAATCCTTGGCTCATTCCTATGTTTCGCAAAGAACCTCCTGATCTTTTTGTGTGTGGGCATAGCCATATTCTTAAGATTCAGTATGACAATGAGTTCCATTTTTTGACAATAAATCCCGGGGCTGCAGGTAAACAAGGGTGGCAACCATGCCAAACTTTACTAAGATTTACTATAGATAACAGAAAAATTGATAATTTGGAAGTCATTGAATTACAACGAGTTTAGTTAATTTTGCAAAGTCAACTTTGCAAAATATGCTATATAACATAAAAAAAAATTTGCACATATTAAAAAAAAGCAGTACCTTTGCACCGGATTTAAGAAAAAAGACTAATCCATTAAGTAGACCAATCTTTTTTGTACCTTAAATAAACAGACTAATACCTTAGAAAAACAGGCGTCGAGATGACGACTGTTTTCGCTTTAATTAAGGCCACTTAACTATAATAAATCCCACCACTCTGCTGAGTAGCGGGATTTACTTTTTATTTTCCACATTGAGTGCCGTTGGTGCGGTCCTCTTCTATTTGATCTCACGGGCTTTGATACCATCGCGCTCAAGCAGAGCATTAATGGTCGGCTCTCCGCCACGGAAGCGCTTGTATAGATCCATCGCCTTCTCCGTACCACCCTTCTCAAGGATATTCTCGCGGAATCGTTTAGCAGCCTTCTTATCAAAGATAGTGCCGCCTTTCTTTTGCTGCGCCGCCTTGAATACAGAGAAAGCATCTGCATCCAGCAACTCAGACCATTTATAACTGTAATAGCCTGCTGCATAGCCTCCGGAGAAGATATGAGTGAATGCGCAACACATCTGCGTGCCCGGTACATTTGGCAATACTTGCACCTGTTCCATCGCTGCATCGCTGAAACGAACAACAGACTCCAAGGTTCCGATACTCTCATTAACCTCAAATGGTTTCTCTAAACTGTGCCATGCCATATCGAGATAACCAAAGCTTAACTGACGAACACATGCATAGGCTGCATGATAAGTCTGCGAAGCATGCATCTTGTCCAGCAATTCCTGCGGTAATGCTTCTCCGGTAAGATAATGCTTGGCAAAAGTATCAAGGAACTCTTTCTCATCGATAAAGTTCTCATTAAACTGGCTCGGAAGTTCCACAAAATCGCGTGGTACATTAGTGCCGCTTTGGGCGCTGTATTGGCATCGTGTGAGCATACCGTGCAAACCATGCCCGAACTCATGGAGGAAAGTCCGTACTTCGTCATACGTAAACAATGCCGGCTTCTCTGCGGTAGGCCGTGTGAAATTCATCACATTCACGATATGTGGACGATGGTCTTTCTTGCCGATCATATACTGGGGCTGAAAATCATTCATCCATGCGCCGCCTCGTTTACCATCCCGCGGATGGAAATCGGCGTAATAAACAGCAAGGAATTTACCTTTCTCGTCAAAAACCTCATATGCCGTTACTTCGGGATTATAAACTTGGATCTTCTTGTTCTCTTTGAATTTCAGTCCGTAGAGACGCTCTGCCAAGCCAAACACACCCTTCTTCACGTTCTCCAATTCAAAATATGGACGGAGATCGTCGTCAGAAATAGCATATTTCTCTTGTTTGAGTTTCTTGGAGTAATAACTGAAATCCCAAGGTTGGATATATGCCGCATAGAATCCATGCGCATGTGCATAATCTTCCACTTCCTTCACTTCCTCACGTGCTGCCGGCATATATGCATCGCGCAACTGATCCAGTAATTTATACACATTCTCAGGTGTCTCAGCCATACGTTTGTCTAATGCCTTCTCTGCGTAGTTCTTTTTTCCGAATAGTTTAGCCAAAGCCAAACGAGTATTAACAATCTCTACAATTAGACCAGTATTATCAAACTCGCCACCTACGCATTTACCTGCATTCGCCATATAAAGTTCGCGACGGATATCGCGATTATCCAGATCCTGCATCACAGGAATAGTAGTCGTCGGCTTAAGATTCAGCAACCATCCGTCCAGCCCTTTCTTCTCTGCGTTGGCATGCAGCATAGCTTTGGTGTCATCATTCAGACCCGCCAACTGCGTCTCATCGGTAATGAGCATCGTCCAGGCATTCGTTGCTTTCAGCACGTTCTGACCGTACTGCAGAGTCAACTGACTGAGTTTGGCGGATAACTGACGATATGTCTCTTTCTCTTCCGGACTCAGGTTAGCTCCGTTGTTGGCAAAACTGTCGTAGATATCTTCAAGCAATTTGTACTGTGCTTTCTTCAGCTTAAGTTTGTCTCGCTGGTCATACACTGCCTTGATACGCTTGAAAAGACCTTCATTCAGACGTATCGTAGAGGAATACTCCGACATTTTCGGGCTCAACTCCATCTCGATCTGCTGCAGTGTGTCATTGGTCTCTGCACTCGTCAGGTTATAGAAACAGCCGGCAACAATACTCAGTAACTCTCCGGAACGCTCGTATGCCTCGATGGTATTGGCAAAAGTAGGTGCGGCAGGGTTATTGACGATTTCGTCGATCTCCTGTAGACCTTGCTTCATACCTTCCTCAAAAGCCGGCATGTAATGCTCCGCATGGATCTCATTGAATGGGTAAGTGCCGTGCGGCGTTTTCCAGTTCTTGTAGTCCAGAAACGGGTTCGTGGCAGCGGTCGCTGCCAGTACGGTAGTGGCTAAAGCCATAGTTAATAATCTCTTCATTAAAAAATAAAATCTAATATTACAAATTATCTTTTGCCACGCAAAAGATTGATATCTCCGCTCATCTGATAGATTCCGATTACCGACTCGTCGGCTTTCAGTTTCTTCTTGGTGTACGAAATTTTCGAACTGAATCCTGCATTCTTGGCAGCGTCTGTTCCAAGTGCTCGTATTACATAGTAATACGCTCCTTCTGCGGCAGGACGTCCGTTGATTGTTCCATCCCATCCTTTCGCGGGATCTGTCCATTCATATACCAGCTTGCCCCAACGATTATAAACCCAGCAATGGAACTCTCTCAAAGATCTATAGGCCACGCGGAATTCATCGTTCTTACCGTCGCCATTCGGTGTGAACACGTTCGGTACTGCCAGATACGACTCTGATATCTGCACACTCACTTCCATCGAATCGGACGTGCAATACTGGTTATTCACCGCGCATACTACCCTATACGCTCCCGGTTCCGAGAAAACATAGCGTATATCCCTATCATTGCGTGTTACGAGCAATTCCGTGGATTTATATATTTTCCATAGATAGAACTGAGCTCCGGGTGTCGGATTTGAATAGAATGCCACCTCTAATGGTCCGCTGTATTCCGAACCCTGAATGAGTGTCTGACTGGTAGGACGGTTGCGTTCATTGCTCCGTTCACCTTCTTCTCCGCGCGCTGTGGCCAAAGAGGTCAACTCCATCTTCACGGCCTTCACGCTGTCCGGCTCTAAGAGAACCTCCACACATGCAGAATCCATTCCTAAAGCGTTGCGAACCTCCGCGTCGTAGCATAACCGAACGGGCGTAGATCCGTAAAGTGGCGGCATAATAAGAGTAGCCTTTAGTTCTCCTGACATAGTAGCCGCAGAATCAACCCATTCCTCTGTATTCCATGCTAAGGCGTTATATGATAAGGAATACGTGTGTACGCGCGCGCCAATAGAACCTGTCACGTGCAGAATCGTGTTCTCACATGTTGGTTCTATCGTGAAATCCAAATCGTCTATGCCTTGATACAACTGCACGCAGAAATGGGTGTTATTCACTCGGTAGCATCCCTCATCTGGATAAATTTCATCCGTTCCGGATGCATAGAGCGAGCCATCTGCTCTGTACCAGTCTACATCGCCGATATTCGACCTCAGGTGGATCTCGTCGCGGAAGATGAACGTCGTGTCATTACCCTTGACTACTTGCGTAGCTATGCCCACACACTCGATATCCGAGGCGTAAGTCATGGCTATAACAAGCGTCAATAATATGGTAATCAGATTTCTTCTCACTTGTTTACCTGGAATCTTGTATTCCCGTTTTGGATGAAATCTACAATCTGTTTTGCAGCGGCAATACCGGCATTGATATTGGCCTCTGCGGTCTGCGCTCCCATCTTCTTCGGGGTTGCGAAGTATCTTCCTTCAAAAAGAGTGCGGAACTTCGCATCGGCAACCGGCATAATATCTGTCATGTACTTCAAGTCGCTGCGTTCTTGCATCAAAGCGATCAAACCCTCTTCGTCGATCACTTCTTTGCGCGCAGTGTTAACGAGAACGCCACCTTTCGGCATCAGGTTTACCAAGTCATGATTGATACTGCCCTTCGTCTCTGCTGTAGCAGGAATATGCAGACTCACAATGTCGCAAGCCGTATACAACTCCTCCGCCGAATGAACAGGTTTAACGTTAGCGGCTATCATTGCATCGTCCGGACAATAAGCATCGTATGCATATACATCCATACCGAATCCCTGTGCAATACGAGCCACATTACGGCCTACATTGCCGAATGCATGAATACCAAGTTTCTTACCTTTCAACTCTGTACCGCTTGTACCGTTGTACAAATTACGTACAGCATAAACCATCAGACCGAGGGCCAACTCTGCCACAGCATTGCTGTTCTGACCCGGAGTATTCATAGCCACTACTTTGTGCGCAGTAGCTGCTTCCAGGTCAATATTGTCGTACCCTGCTCCGGCACGAACGACGATCTTCAGTTGCTTGGCTGCATCTAATACTGCAGCGTCCACAATATCCGAACGGATAATCAATGCATCTGCGTCAACGACAGCTTCCAGTAACTGAGCTTTGTCTGTATATTTCTCAAGCAGCGCGAGTTCATATCCTGCGCCCTCTACCACTTCGCGAATACCGTCTACGGCTACTTTCGCAAAGGGTTTCTCTGTTGCTACTAATACTTTCATAATCAATGCAGTTTTTCGTATTCTTTAATACAATCTACAAGTGCTTGAACGCCTTCAAGGTCCATGGCGTTGTAACAGCTTGCACGGAAGCCGCCTACCAAACGGTGGCCCTTGATACCTACCATACCCTTGGCGGTAGCGAACTTGAAGAAATCGTCTTGCAGTTCCTCATAGCCCGGCTTGAAGACGAAACAAATATTCATGCGGCTGCGATCTTCTTTCTTGCTGATCGTCGGCATAAACAACTTGCTTTCATCCAGACATTTGTACAGCAACTCTGCTTTTGCTTTGTTTCTTGCCTCAATCCATTTCACGCCACCGTTAGCTTTGAGCCAACGAAGGGTCAGCAACGCCGTATAAACCGGCAGTACAGGAGGAGTGTTGAACATCGAGCCGCCGTCGATATGGGTCTGATAATTCAGCATCGTCGGGATATAACGGCTCACTTTACCCAAACAACTCTCTTTAATGATCACGAAAGTCACACCGGCAGGAGCCAGGTTCTTCTGTGCGCCGCCGTAGATAATATCATATTGGCTAACGTCGATCGGCCTGCTCAGGATATCCGAACTCATATCGGCTACCAAAGGTACATTGCCTTTTTTCTCGTATATCTCTGCCAGTTTCTCGTCACTAATCTCAGTACCGAAAATAGTATTGTTGGTCGTGATATGGAAATAATCTGCGTCCTGAGGAATCTCAAAATCCATAGGGATCGAATCCGTGCTGGCTGCTACTTCGATAGCCTCGCCGAAGCCTTTGGCTTCCTTCAGTGCTTTCTTGCTCCATACACCCGTGTTGAGGTAGGCTGCTTTCTTCTCCAGCAGGTTAAACGGTACCATGCAGAATTGCAAACTTGCACCGCCTCCCAGGAACAGAACACGATAACCCTCCGGCACATTCAGCAATTCTTTCATCAGCGCTTCTGCCTCGTCCATAACGGGTTGGAAATACTTCGCGCGGTGCGAGATCTCAAGGATAGAAAGACCCTCGCCTTGAAAATCCATTACTGCATCAGCCGTTTGTTTGATTACTTCTTGCGGCAGGATACTCGGTCCTGCATTGAAATTATACTTCTTCATGATTATTTTAGTGTATAATGTTTATGATTCCATGCTGTCGGACGGATGGTCGGCAGTTTAATAATACCCTCTTTTGCTACCGGTTTCTTGCCAGCCAGATGCAATGCCATAGCTACAGCAGCCATGTCGTCTGCACCGGCTTCCGGCTTCGGCAGCAGACTCTCTGGAATCGGCTTGCCGGCTTTGCGCATACGCTCGATGAGGTCTTGGTTAAACTGCTCCTTTGCCAAACCGGACTTGAACTCGCGGTATTGCTTGTCGTGCATAGCGAACTCAAACAACTCTTCGTCGTCCTGTCCGCGATCCCAGCCCAGTTCTTTCATTTCTTTGATATACTGTGGCAGCACATTCGGATAGAGTTTCTGAGGATCATCCGTGTAGAACTCAAATCCTTTTTCTTTGGCCAACTCAATAATCTCCGGAGCCAACTCGCCCGGCAACTTACCGCTCTTACCGAGAATCATACCCCACATTGCCGGATCCATACGGGTGAAGTCTTTCTCACCCATGGAGCGGCTGAACAGGTTCATCAGCGCTGCGTTCTTCACGTACTGGCTGAACGGAGTCACAAGACACGGCGTACCGAGCATCGGCCAGATACGCTGCACTTCGTCAAACAACTGTACGAGCAATTCATCTTCGCTCAGCTCTTTCTCGCCTTTCTTCTTGAGGTTGGCATTGATAGCCGCATGCATGCCTTTGAGATCTGCCATGAGCGATCCCATCATTCCGCCTGGCAGACCGCATCCTACCAGCAGACTCGTCATCAACGCATTCTTCGGGTCAATCCAATAACCTAAGAAATCATCGATGAACGACTGCGTCAGGCTGCGAGCCTCCATATACGCTTTCATATTGATATCCTTTACCAGGAATCCGGCATCTTTCAGCATCGCTTGAATAGTGATCACATCCGGATGCACTTTCCCCCAACTCAGCGGCTCCATCGCTACGTCCAGCACATCGCCGCCGGCTTTAGCTACCTCGAGCATCGAAGCTACGGAGAATCCGGGGCCTGTATGGCCGTGGTACTGTATGATAATATCAGGGTGTTTCTCTTTGATAGCGGCAACGATCACGCCCAGCATATGCGGACGACCGATTCCGGCCATGTCCTTCAGACAAATCTCCTGTGCACCGCCTTCTATCAGCTGCTCTGCCAGATTAATATAATACTCCGCCGTATGCACTTTCGAATAGGTGATACACATCGTGGCTTGAGCGGTCATTCCGGCTTCTTTGGCCCATTTGATGGACGGAATAATATTGCGCGGATCGTTCAAACCGCAGAAAATACGGGTAATGTTCGTGCCTTGGGCATGTTTTACTTTGTACATCAGCTGCCGTACATCCGCCGGTACAGGATTCATACGAAGTGCATTCAGACCGCGGTCCAGCATATGCGTTTTGATGCCTGCCTCATTGAACGGCTTGCAGAAGGTACGTACTGCCAGATTTGGGTTCTCGCCGTACAGCAGGTTCACTTGTTCACTCGCACCGCCGTTTGTCTCCACACGGTCGAAACAGCCCATATCGATGATGACGGGTGCGATTTTTGCCAATTGGTCCTTACGCGGCACGTATTTTCCGCTACTCTGCCACATGTCGCGGTAAACCAAACTAAATTGAATTTCTTTTTTCATGTATTATGTCGTTTTATTAGAATCCAAAACTGAGTCCGCAAGAGAAAGTCACATTTTTCCCTTGCATATATTCCGGCGAATACTTGTTCAAATCCGCCTGTTCCCCTGCTCGCGCATGATTGTAACAAAGATCCACATGCGCATAGCAGTTGTTGAAAACTTCATAGATGGCACGGAATTTCACCTCGTCGTTCCGCCAAATCACTTGGTCAAACGGTTTTTGCGAGATGATCCAGCGGATGTCGCCGCGGATATAATCGTACGCCGTATATTTGGTATTGCAGGTATAATCGAGCGTCAACCTCAAACTGCGTGTCGGCCGGTATGCTAACTGCAACCAGATACTCTGAGAGTTAGAACCCATATAATGCCCCATCTGATAACTGTTCGAGGTGTAATCAAGCACCTTAATCGAATGTTCGTAAGTCGCGATATAGCTCCGCATAAACTCGCCGCGAAGTGCCAGACCTTTCACAGGCCAACCGCTCCAGTTGAAGCCCACAAGGTAAGAAACGGGATTCTTCTCCGGATTCGATTTCTTTAATCGTGCAAACTTAAACTCATCCAGGAAGAACGAACCGTATAGCCTTAAATGATCTGTCGGACGTACGGTCAGCGTCGCAAAAGCCTGCGAGTTCTGATTCTCCGTGCCCAGACCTTTGGTCAACAAATGATCCAGAGATTTGAAGAACGCAATAGGAATGAAATACGCAGCCTGCACGTTCCTTTCGGCATAAACGATGGAATTACCGAAACTGAACTGAACGTATTTAATTGGCATGAATGTGAACATATTCGCCGCCATAAATTTGTTGGCAGGCCGATATTCACGCTGCGTGCCGGTTGCTGTCTGCTGCTCAACATACCAATACGTTGAGTCGATCACATTCGATGGCAACCAGGCATGGAAATAATCAAACTGAAACCATTTGCAAGGCGTCAGCTGCAACGTTACCATCGGTACGGCCGGATTGTGAGCGGACAGGATATTCGAGCTATGTTGCGCATCTCCCCAAGTGATTCGTTCACGCTGTACGCCGATGCTACCCCACCATGCGTAAAGCGAGATACCGCCGCGCGAATCCGAAAAATCGCCGCCGTAATTCGCTTCTTTGTATTGCACGCCGGGAATATCATTCAGCGCCGGATTCGGTTTCCCGTCTGCTGTCCAACCGTAATGGATCTTCGATCCCTGCACGCCTTGACCGCTCCAGCTGTTATCGCGGATAGAACCCCAGATACTCAGGTGTTTGGCAATATCCATCTGCAACTCCGCACCGTAAACACGGTGCATCAGCAATCCTTTGCTGTTGTAACTCAGGTCCATGCCTAAGATCGGACGAACCCGCATCTTGAAGATCTTGTCCTTTGTTAGGATATGCAAACTCGGATCCGCCAAAGACAGATTCGATACATTCGTGATCCATTGCGTCACATGACGATGACCGTAGGAATAATAGGTCGGCAGCGTATCCAGTTCCAATGCATAATCCTGCATATAGAACTGCAAATCCGCTTTCTGCCTTTGGTTGAGTAACGAATCCTTACTCTGGGCTTCTGCCAACAGATGAGCGATATGGTCGCGCGTATAAGGCTTAATAGCCGCATTGGACGCAATCACACCATCCGTCGTCAACTCTTCCAGAAAATCGTAAATCTCCGTGTACTCTATCGCCTCCGGAATCCGTTGAGCATAGAGCGTGTCTGCCCCTCGCCATAACGGGAGGGATAGCAGCATCAGCATCACGCATCTAATTCGTATTCTCCGGTCCATTTTCGTCTTTATTCTTTTAGCGAAGCGGTCTTTATTCTTTTAGCAAAGCGGTCTTACTTCGTATACCGTGCGTTCAGTGCATCAACCACCTCTTCGGTAATATCGTAACCGGCAACTTTGTTCATCAGCACAGCGTCGTTCAGAATCAAATGATAGTGTCCGTCGGCATTCAACTCACGCAGATAAGCCTGAACGGAATCCTGCAATTGTTGGGTCAAAGCAGCCTGCTGAGCCATAAAATCATTGCTCAGTTTCTGACGCAGGTTCTCCAGTTCCTGCTGTTTCGCCATCAGCTGTTGCTCTTTTTTCTGCAACTTAGCTTGCTCGCTCTCTGCGCGCTCACGGCTCAGGAAGGCATTAGCCTCCACTTTCTTCTGGAAATTGAGCACATCTTGTTGGAAAGTCTCATATTCTTTCTGGAATGCTTTAGCTTTCGTATCCAGTTTCACCATCGATTCCTCATATTGTGCCTGTAATTTGTCAGAAGACTCAACGGCTAACGTGTAATGGGTCAAAATCGAATCGGTATTCACTACCGCTATCGGCAGCAAATCGCCTTGTGCCTCTACATCAGCACTACCCTTCTTGGCCCAAGGATTTACAGTAAAAAACAGAATAAACAACGCAACAATTCCTGCTGCCAAAATCGACTCTACGATAATACTAATCTTGTTCATATAATTTAAATGTATTTAATGTTTATGTTCTTTTAAATCTTTATTTTCTTCTCTGCCTTGCGCCGCATCTCTTTGTCCTGCGCGGTAGAGCAATGGATTCCGTCCTCTTTCATCTGCTTGTTTTGATGAATGTGCTGTGACCTGAAACTGTGATCTCTCCTGAAAATCACACCTACGCTCAGCAGCAATATAGCTGCTCCTACCAACCCTATGACTACCAATAACGATCGCATACTTATTCTACTAACGAACGCATACTTATTCTACTAACGAACGCATACTTATTCTACTAACGAACGCATACTTATCCAAAATAGCGTGCAAAGATACAACAAAAAATCGACATACGCAAGCGCGCAC
>JAGCFY010000094.1 GCA_017649845.1 Paludibacteraceae bacterium | reverse complement strand
TTCGTCGAGGTGCATAACCCCGATCAATTGCATGGTCATGCCTTTGATGTGGTGCTGCAGGTAGTGGACTCCACCCGTCTGGAAGAGTCGCTCATGCTCACGCCGCATATCATCGATGAAGAAGAGAAGATAGTACTGGCTATCGGGCGGTATGACTTGCTGCTCAAAACCGACCACTCGCTCAATATCCCGCTTTTGGAGCAGCTGATCGGTGTGCCTACCTGCCGCGTGTCTGTGCGGTTGAACTACGGTCTGCCTAACTGCCTGCAGGTCCTGCTCGAAGCAGCCAAGAGGCCTGCTTCTTCGGCACACCCTTTCTATCACCTCCGTGATCAGGCAAATGAAGATACCTATCGCGCTTATGTGCACGGTGTCTTGACCCAGACCCTTACCCATGCCAAGAATGACCAGCATCAGACACGCCTTGAGCGTATTGATAAGGTGCTGACAAACCCTTGGCTCGGCTTCCCGATCATGATGGCTATCCTCTATTTCGTCTTTTGGTGCACCTTTACTTTGGGCGCCTACCCGCAGGAATGGATTGCGGGCGGAATAGAATGGCTGGTGGAGTGGATCAATGGCCTTTGGACCGATGGAGGCTGGCTTCGCGGCTTATTGGTAGATGGCGTGTTGCAAGGAGTAGGAGCCGTGCTCGCTTTCCTGCCGAATATTATTATTCTGTTCTTCTTTATCTCGCTGATGGAAGACTCGGGATACATGGCCCGTGAGGCGTATATCATGGATACGATCATGCACCATATCGGTCTGCATGGCCGTTCGTTCGTACCCATGCTTATGGGTTTCGGATGTAATGTACCGGCTATCATGGCTGCGAAAGATATCCCTAATCCCAAGGACCGCGTACTGACTATGCTCATGGTGCCGTTTATGTCCTGCTCGGCGAGACTACCGGTGTATATGCTGTTTGTGGACACTTTCTTCCCGCGGCATAAAGCACTCGTTATGATATCGCTCTACGCTATCGGTATATGCCTCTCGGTTCTTTTCGCGCTGATTATGAAGCGTACCAAATGGTTTCGCCAGGACGGAGGGGATTCGGTAAACGAGTTGCCGGAATTCAAATTGCCTAAGCTGCGCATAGCGGTAGCACATATATGGGAGAAAGTGGCGGACTATCTGCAGAAGATCTGTACGGTCATCATCTGGGCAAGTATTATCATCTGGGCACTCGAGTATTTCCCGAACCAGGATATCAGCGATCTGGAGAACTCGTATCTGGCGGCTATCGGCCAGTTCGTCTCGCCTTTGTTGGAACCTTTAGGTTTTGACTGGAAGATGTCCGTCTGTCTGCTCACGGGTCTGCCTGCCAAAGAAGCTATCGTCTCAACGCTCGCTATCCTCTATGGCGGCGATATCAGCATGGCCGGTTTCACACCGCTCACGGCGTTTACCTTTATGCTCTTTGTGCTGCTTTATTTCCCATGCGTAGCTACCATCGTTACGCTTCGCCGCGAAGCCGGACGAGGATGGGCGTGGTTCATGGTCTTCCATTCGCTCGTGCTGGCATGGTTTTTGTCCTTTGTGGTATATCAAATAGGTAGTTTGTTATGAGAAAATACATTTATTTATTATTATTGGCTTTTCTGCCTCTGGCCGCTTCCGCTAAAACGGATAAACAAGTTGTTGTTCTTTCCTGCGATCTGCATTGCCAGGGTTGCTGCGATAAGGTGATGAAAAATATCGCCTTTGAGAAAGGTGTCAAAGATCTGGTCTGTGACCTCAAAACTAAAACGGTTACCGTTACCTATGACGCGAATAAGACTACTGTTCCGGCGCTCTTGTTGGCCTTTGATAAGATCGGCAAACCGGCTACAGTGAAAGAAGAGAAACCCGCTGAGAAAACTCAACCTCAGCCGGATGCAGAGACCGGAGCTTCGCAGTTGCGTTAAAAAGCACACTATGAAACAACAAAAAAAGAGACGTCCTTTTGGGCGTCTCTTATCGTTTGATGTTCAACGTTCAATATTACTTGAGCTCTGCCAAGTACTTGATCGTACGAACCATCTGGCTGGTGTAGCTGTTCTCATTGTCGTACCAGCTAACAACCTGTACCTGATAGGTCTCCTCGTCAATCTTAGCTACCATCGTCTGGGTTGCGTCGAAGAGCGAACCGAACTTCATACCGATTACATCGCTCGATACGATCTCATCCTCGGTATAACCGAAGCTCTCGGTCTGAGCAGCCTTCATTGCTGCATTGATACCCTCTTTGGTGATATCTTTACCCTTAACAACAGCTACCAGGATAGTGGTAGAACCCGTAGGAGTCGGAACACGCTGTGCGCTACCGATCAACTTGCCGTTCAGCTCAGGAATAACGAGGCCGATAGCTTTGGCAGCACCGGTGCTGTTCGGAACGATGTTCTGTGCACCTGCACGGCTACGACGGAGGTCACCCTTGCGTTGCGGACCGTCGAGAATCATCTGGTCACCGGTGTAAGCGTGGATAGTACTCATGATACCGCTCTGAATCGGAGCGTATTTGTGCAGAGCTGCTGCCATCGGAGCCAAGCAGTTGGTAGTACAAGAAGCTGCGGAGATAACTTTATCTGCCGGAGTCAGCGTCTTGTGGTTTACATTGTAAACGATGGTCGGAAGGTCGTT
>JAGCFY010000093.1 GCA_017649845.1 Paludibacteraceae bacterium | reverse complement strand
TATGTCAATATGGCCTTAGGCGAACCGGGTTTGCCCGCTGAGATGATCGGTATCGAAGCGGAGCATGAAGCGCTACTGAAGGGTTGCGCGGCGCACTATCCCAATATCATCGGTATTCCTGAAGTGAAGAAATGGGGCTCTGAGTTCGTACGTGCTTTTGTAAACCTGCAGCGTCCGCCGGAGTGCATCTTGCCGACAGTAGGTTCAATGCAGGCTGCTTTTGCATTAAACATGATGCTTATCCAGCTTGATCCCGCCAAAGATACGATCCTTTTTCTGGATCCCTGTTTCCCGGTGCAGAAGATGCAATGCGCGGTAATAGGCAGCAGGATTGATGCATTCGACATAGCGGATTACCGCGGTGCCAAGCTGCACGACAAACTGGAAGAGCACCTGAAGACAGGCCGCATCGCCGGAATTCTATACAGCAATCCGAATAATCCCACTTGGTCGTGTCTGACGGACGAGGAGCTGAAGACGATAGGCGAGTTAGCTACGCAATATGACGCGATTGTACTGGAAGATCTGGCATATCTGAATATGGATTTCCGTGATCCCGATCGCGGACATCCTTATGCCGAACCCTATCAGCCTTCGGTAGGCCATTACACGCATAACTGTATTCAAATGATCTCATGTTCCAAGATGTTCAGTTATGCGGGCCAGCGCGCTGCTTTCGTAGCTATCGATCCGGTATTGGCAAAACGTATCTACCCGGAGTTAGGTCAAAGGTTGCATAACAACGGCGAATTACTCCAGAGTTTTGCCTATGTCTTCCTTTATGCCCTTTCGAGCGGGGTTTGCCATTCGGTACAACACGGTATGGCGGCGATGCTGCAGGCGGCTTGCGAAGGCAGACTGCGGTTTGTGGAGAATACCCGCGAGTACGCACGTCGTGCTCACCGGATCAAAGAAATCATGGTACGCAACGGATTCCATATCGTTTACGACAAAGATGCCGACGGACGCGACGTAGGCGACGGGTTCTTCTTCACCTTCGGCTACAAAGACTGGACGGGCAAGAAACTGGTGAACAAACTGATATACTACGGCGTTTCCGCCATCGCCTTAGAGAGTACCGGCGCCAAGCGCGAAGGAATGCGCGGATGCGCTTCGTCTATCCGCGAAGACCAATACGAACAGTTAGAAGAGAGACTCCGGAAATTCAACGAAGACTACAGCCGATATGACGACTATGACCCCGCAAAACTCCCCGAAATATCTTAGTCCCGCCGAGGCGGTAGGTTTCGTTCGGTCGGGCGACACGATTGTGGTACAAGGCAGCACCTCTATCCCTACGGTGCTGCTGAATGCACTAACAGAACGGGCAAGCGAACTAAGGAATGTGAAGATCATATCCGGTTTTGGTGTTCATCCAGAGGATGCACCTTATGCCAAACGAGAGTTGATCGATTCATTCAGGGCGCTGTCTATTTTCGTGCCAAATACCTTACGCCACGCGATGCGGGAAGGTGTAGCGGATACTATTCCTGCTTTCTTAGGCGAAGTGCCGTTTCTCTTCCGCAGCGGTCAGATACCGGTAGACGTGACGTTTCTGAACGTGAGCGAACCGGATGAAGAAGGTTATTGTTCCTTCGGCATCTCCGCCGATATCGCATTCTCGGCATCCGAATGTTCACGCGTCGTCATTGCTCAGGTAAACAAATACATGCCCCGGACATTCGGCGACCCCGTCATTCATATCAGCAAGATTACGGCGATGTGCCGCGGCGATGTGCCGCTGGTTGAAGTGCCGACGCCTGTGCCCAACGAGATAGAGACGAAGATCGGCAATTATGTAGCTTCTCAGATCCCGGACGGCGCGACTCTGCAGATAGGCGTAGGCGGTATCCCGAACGCCGTGATCAATGCGTTACGGAATCACCAACATCTGGGTCTGCATACCGAAGCTATCACAGACGGGGTGCTGCCTCTGATAGAGAGCGGCGTGATCGATAACAGTCTTAAGAAAGTGATGCCGGGCAAGTCCGTCGGTTCGCTCATCCTCGGTTCACGGCATCTATACGACTATGTGGACGGCAACCGCGATTTTATCATCCGCGATGTAGCCTGGACCAACGACCCGCAGATCATCCGTCAGAACCCGCGGGCAATGGCCATCAACTCTGCCGTAGAAGTAGATCTAACAGGCCAGATATGTGCCGACTCAATAGGCGAAACCATCATCTCCGGCGTAGGCGGCCAGCATGATTTCATGTACGGCGCAGCGCTGAGCGAAGGCGGCAAATGTTTCATTGCCCTGCCCAGTATGACCAATAAGGGTCAATCGAAGATCGTAGCACGTCTGGCTCCAGGAGCGGGAGTGGTTACCACGCGATTCCAGACCCAGTATGTAGCTACCGAACATGGTATTGTCTATCTGCGCAACTTACCGCTTGCCGATCGCGCCAAAGCACTCATCAGCATTGCTGATCCATCCGTACGCGAAGATCTGGAGCGTGCGGCAGTAGAACGGTTCGGTATCGGTTTTCTCCGGCTCGTTTAGGCAAGGGATATCATAAAATCGCATAAAAACTGCAAAAAAATGCGTCATAAATTTGCATATGTGCCGCAAAAGCAGTACCTTTGCAGGCGCAAAGGTTTAGAAACGAAATTGAACATAACAAAAAAGATTATGAAAAAGACATTAATGATGATGCTGGCAGCGGTATGCTGCGCGGTACTGCTGAGCAGTTGCAACCGAGGCGAGCCGTTTCATAAAAAGACAGTAGATTTGACGGTGAAGGCCAACCAATGGGATTTTGACCAGAGCGCCAATATGTTCTTCTGCCATTTTGATGTACCGGAGCTAACCGAGCAAGTGTACAACTACGGAGAGGTAAGCGTGAATCACGAGTATAACAGCGGCAAGAAAAATGCCTACCAGGTAGCTCTGCCGGAGACGACGTACATGCAGATAGAGTTGGAGAACCCTGACAGCACTACAACTCCCTATTACTACCAGCAACATTTGGATTATGCCTATGGCATAGGATTCGTAGAGGTTTTCTGTATCATCTCTGATTTCTATTACGACGATTTCACTCCGGACCCGATGTTGTTCCGACTGCAGTTGAGCTATTAATAATCCATTATCAGTAGTCCGACATATATATTAGGTCCCTGTTCAGCGGAAAGCCGTGAGCAGGTGTTACTCACCGCGGGTCAGATTAAGGCTGCTTGCGGTGAGATGCCTTTTATTTTTCGCGCGGGCGCATGGAAACCGCGCACGAGCCCGCACACGTTTCAAGGCGTAGGCGC
>JAGCFY010000092.1 GCA_017649845.1 Paludibacteraceae bacterium | reverse complement strand
TAAACTCTCCAAAAACACCATGGAATGGCAGTTTGAGTCCTATGGCGGAGACGAAGGACCGGTAGTGTATTACCAGTATCTCAAAAAAATAGAGCCCGAAATTCAGCAATAAATTTGCACGTTTTGCGAAAAAGCACTACTTTTGCACCGGATTTCAAAATTGACGCGATATGAAAACAAAATTTTTAACATTCTTCAATGCGCTTCTGACGTTCTGTCTGACCCTTTTGGGATTTAGCAGTTGTAATTTCATGGCAGAATACGGTGTACCTTACGCCGAATTGGAAGTGTCCGGCATAGTAACCAATCAGGAGGGTCAACGCTTGGAAGATATGCGCGTGACGGTAAAACAAGAAGGTCGTCAGGCCTTGCCTCGTACTTACACCAACCATGAGGGCTGGTATGAAGAGCAAGGCAATATCCATTGGCCTACTGTGGATATTATCGTCGAAGACCCGTCCGGGGTGTATGCACCCGATTCCGTGCGGCTTGAGGTCACTTACGACAAGACCAAAGTCTCCAAAAACGACCATTGGAACGAAGGAAAAGCTACTGTCAGACAAGATTTTAAACTCAAAAAGAAATAAAGCCAGAAATTCAGCAATAAATTTGCATATATCACAAAAATGTTGTACCTTTGCACAAAATCTTAAAACTATGCGCAAGTTAATTGACCAATTTTTGAAAATGGGTATCAAACTTTGTTTGTTAACCGGAGTCGCTTTCACGTTCGCGGCATGTTACGGTCCTGCTCCCGAGAGGCGTTGGCAGAACGAACCTGATTACAATAAGGCGCACCAGAAAATGGAGCAGCAACTGCAGACAGCTGCGCAGGAAGAAGCGCAAGTGGATTGACGAAGCGGATTGATCAGGACACTTCAAATAGGGTGTTTCGCCCTGCTCGCAGCCATTTTGGTTGCTTGCTCTTCGCCTTCGGCGGAAGAGTGGTATGAGCAGGGCAAACAGTTCCGCGAAGCGGATAAACCGGTGGAGGCGATGCGCGCTTTCACCGCCGCAACGCGTGTCAAATCGGATGAGTATGGCTTCAAAGGCCGCTCGTTCAGCAATATGGCCACCATGTGCCGGAAAGCCGAGCAGCACGAGCTGGCTTTTTCTTTGTACGCGCGGTCGCGGGAGCAGTTTCGCCGTGCGCACGACACGATAGCGGAAGCCTATGCGCTCAATAACATGGCGTGGGAAAAAGCCGTTCTTTGCGATAAACCAGCGGCGATGAGTCTCATCGATTCGGCGCTATCGCTCTCTCAGGATCCCGCTGTGCAGGCGAAAGTGCTCGAGTCCCGCGCTGCCGCCTATCTGTATCATTCGGACCTGGATTCGGCGCTCCTTTGTACCGCTTCTCCGCCCGACGAATCGGTTTATCTCGATATGGTTCGGGCATTGGCTTTTGCGCTGCTCGTGCAGAATGATTCGGCGGTCGTCTATGCCCGCAAAGTCCTGCCCCGGACCGATAATCCGCGCTATCTGGACGATATCTATTATATCCTGACCAACTGCGATTCGGCGGCTGTGGCGGATGATATACGCCTTCTATCCTCCAAACGTGCGGACGTGCAGCGTTCGCTGGAACGCAATAATCCCGACTGGATGACGGCGATGCACTTGGCGCAGGCGGCGCTTGTGATACCTCAAAAAACGGTTGCAGCCCGCTTGAAACTCTTCTTCGGCGGCGTAGCGTTATGGTTCTTGGTGGCTTTGGCAATCGTACTTTTCCTGCGTTACAGGAGTCGGACAAATTCGCTGGAGCAGCAATGCCGTGAACTGCGTAAATCGGCGGATGTGAAAGCGGAACTGCGCTGGAATGATTATCTGCTCTTCCGCCAGACCTGCAACGCACGGCTCTCGGGAATCGTGGATAAACTGGAACAAAAAGATTTTACGGAGCGAGAAATTAGGATCGCCGTGCTGGTCTTAATCGGTTTTTCCTATGCTGAGATAGCGCAGATACTCTTCCGCGCAGAGAGTGGAATAGGGAAAGATAAATACTTGATTGCCAAACATTTAGGCGTGAGTGTTAAAGAATTACAACCGGCCTTGCGGAAAATAGCGAATAGTGATGTGTAAACGCTCGATATACATAATCTTGTTTTTTGTCTGTGCACTCTCAGCGCAGGCGAATGACACGATCGCTATTCCGCTTACAATGTCGGTCTTCAGAAATATGCCCATGGACGGACCTACCGGCAGTACACCTGATCCGACCGACCCGAACCAGTTCCGGGCGTCGCTTATCGGCAATACCCTGTTCATCCAAACGCAGAAAGATGCCGTTTCGTATGTCGTGATACAGGAGGAGCAAAGCAACCGCAATAATGAAGATTATTTCTACGGTCTCAGTTACGGCGAGATCTCTTGTCCGATTACGCACGCCGGACTATATACCATCCGTATCGGATATTGGAAAACCGATTTTACCGGTTCTCTATGGGTAAAGCGAATTATCGTAGCTGATTTGAACGGGCATTTGATAAATACTTACTACAATTACTACAATCAAAATGTGGATATCAGTCAATTACCACCGGGATATTATTTCCTGCGGGTGGAGACGACATCAGGTTCTACAACATATAAATTTTACAAACGGCCATGAGAAAGAATATATACATATTGTTTTTGATCGCGCTCTGTAGCGGCTTTGCCGGGTGTGCAATGAAGGAAGGAGGATATCCGCAGGAAAGATATGATGGATGGTGGATTACGAATCCGGGTACGGAATCAGGATATTATTCTTCTGCCAGTCCTCGGCTGATTGTAAGCGGCACGGTCACCAATACTGCTGACCAGCCGCTCAGCGGAATATATATCGCTCTTCCCGGCGTGCGCGAACCGAATGAACCGGCCATACTGACCTATAATTATTCGATCACGGATTCACTTGGACAATATACGATTATCCGGTACCGGGGACGCGAAGTGCCTACGGAAATAACCGTCGTAGCGACCGACTCAACCGGTCTATATCCCGAGCAATATATCTTTGCTCCCGTTACCTATGACACCGCTTTGATACAAAATCAAAAAATACCGTATAACGGCTATGCCACAGCTAATTTTAAATTATGAAAAAGAAAATCTTAACCCGCGCTAATGCGTTGATCGTCATGTTGTTAAGTGCACTCGGCTTTAGTGCATGTGGATTTATGGAAAAATACGGAGTGCCGGATGGTCCGGAAGTGCTCTATGGCCCGGTTCCTGAGTATGGAATTCCGGTACCCGAAGAAGTGCAAGAAGTACCATCTTCATCGATCGTGGAGGAAGCCGAATGAAACTGCGTCTGAAAATAGCCTTATGGCTCGAGAGCCTGCGGCGGAGAAACCTGAAAGAACTGCACCCGCTGCGGCAACTATTTTGGGAGTCAACACTCCGTTGTAATGTTCATTGCCTGCATTGCGGAAGTGACTGTGTCGCTTCGGTTGAGACACCCGATATGCCTGCGGAGGATTTCCTCAAAGTGATTGATACGGAGGTCACGCCGCACGTGGATCCGCATAAAGTGCTGATCATCATCTCCGGCGGAGAACCGCTCATGCGCAAGGACTTGGCGGATATAGGACGGGCGCTCCAATCGCGCGGCTATCCTTGGGGCATGGTCACAAACGGTCTGGCACTCACGGAGAAACGGTTCAACGAACTGGTAGACGCCGGTCTTCGTTCGATTACCGTTTCCTGTGACGGACTTGAGAAAGACCATGTCTGGCTTCGCCAGCATCCCTTGGCTTTCGAAGGTGCCACGCGTGCCATCAAATTAATAATTGACTACAACGCCTCTTTCTCCTCCCCTTCAAGGGGAGGCCTGGCAGGGTCTTTCCCTCTCGCTTTTGATGTCGTCACGTGTGCGAATCAGCGTAACATCGATCATCTGCCCGAGATCCGTGAGATGCTTTGGTCGCTCGGCGTGAGAGACTGGCGTGTCTTTGGCATTGACCCGATGGGGCGTGCTGCTTCGAATCCTGAACTCCTTTTGACGGATGAGCAGTTCCAATACATGATGAACTACATTGCCTCCGAGCGCGAAGCCGGACGGCATGTCTCCTATTCATGCGAAGGATACTTGGGCACGTACGAGGGACGTGTGCGCGACCATCTCTATCAATGTGCCGCAGGCATCTCTGTGGCCTCAATTCTCATCGACGGTTCTATCTCCGCCTGCACCTCCATCCGTGGCAAATATTACCAAGGTAATATCTACACGGACTCTTTCTGGCGTGTTTGGGAGGAAGAATTCAAACCGTATAGAGACCGCTCTTGGATGCGTCAACTCGAGCCATGTAAAGACTGCAAGGCATGGCGCTATTGTGAAGGAAACGGCATGCATCTACGCCGCGAAGACGGCTCTCTGATGCTCTGCCATCTGGACCGGCTCGGGCAGCGTTCATAGCGAAAAAATATTTTTTAACCATAATAATTTGCGTATTTCAAAAAAATGTAGTAAATTTGCACCGGATTTGGATTAGACTTAAAATTTATTTTAAATATTAATCAAAAACAAACAATCTTTATGTGGTTAAAAGATTCATCTATCGGCCGTAAGTTTGTGATGG
>JAGCFY010000091.1 GCA_017649845.1 Paludibacteraceae bacterium | reverse complement strand
GTACTGATCTCGTGGTAGAAATCATCCGGCGAGACGCCGATGCAATGACATGCCAGCATGGCGGCTTGCAGGTTTTGCATGTTATGCCGTCCGAATACCTGCATCGGTACATTGCCTTCGTAGGCATCGTACGGAATACAAGTGATATCTTTGCGTGCGCCGGCTGCTATGGCGCGAAGATTCTCGTCGCCTCGGTAGTAGATAAAGCTGCCGTCAGGCTCAAAACTATCCACAAACTGACGGAATGTATCCACATATTGCGGGAAGGTAGGGAAGACATTGATGTGATCCCATGCAATACCCGTCAGAATAGCTACATGCGGGTGGTACCAAAGGAATTTGGAACGCAGGTCGAGCGGAGAAGTGAGATACTCATCGCCTTCAAACACAGCGTACTTGGCTGTGTCTGAGAGCCGCACCATCCGCTCGAATCCTTCGATCTGTGCGCCTACCATATAATCGGCTTCGATGCCTAAGCGGTTAAGCACATAGAGAATCATCGAGGTAGTCGTCGTTTTGCCGTGACTGCCGCCTACGACGATACGGATCTTGTCTTTCGTCTGCTCATACAGATACTCCGGGAACGAATAAATCTTGATGCCCAGTTCGCGAGCACGAACCAGTTCCGGATTATCTTCACGGGCATGCATGCCTAAGATGATCGCATCGATATCAGGTGTGATACGTTCGGGATGCCATCCCATCTCGTCCGGCAGCAGACCTGCATCGCGGAGATGAGACAAGGCGGGGTCGAATATTTCATCATCCGACCCCGTTACCTCATATCCCGCTTTGGAGGCAACGGCCAATGCCAAGTTATGCATTGCCGCACCACCAATAGCTATAAAATGGATTCTTGTCATTAGTTGAATAATTTGCCGAAATCCTCGTGAGAGATCTTCTTTTGCTCAATTTTCACAACACCTTTCAGCGCTTCGTAGATCTTATTTTCAGCTACGCGCTCAACGATACCGCGGAGTTGGTTCTCGTTTTTGAGCATCTCGTTAGCGTAGTTGGTCAGATATTGATCGTCGATATGCATCAGACCGTATTGCATGAACTGCATGCGGGCAACTTCTTTGGCATATGCTTCCACATCCTCTTTCTGTACGTCAATCTTATACTCTTTCATCAGCTGATCCTTAGCTAAATGCCACTTGAGTTCCTCGAGCATCTTGTCGAAATCTTTCTCGAGTTCTTCTGCTGTCATTTTCTCGTTGGTAGCGAGTACCCAGCGTTTGAGGAAATCAACCGGGAACTCGATCTTCTCCATCTTCTTCATGATAGTTTCTTTAGCATCCAGACCGAATTTGTACTTGCTGTCCTCTGCCATGTTTGCTTCGATTTCAGCGCGTACTTTAGCGCGGAACTCTGCCTCATCCTTGATGGTGTTTTCGCCGTAAACCTTAGCGAACAATTCTCCGTTGATAGCAGCATCCGTATGACGGGTGATCTCTTGGATCTCGAATGTAAAATCGCTGGTCAGCGCTTCAGCTTGCTCTTTGGTGATACCCAGGAGCGAACTAACCTCTACTTCGCTTCCGAATGCTTTGGTAGGATTGAAAGTGATTACAGCACCCTTCTTCGCACCGATGAATTTCTTCTGCTGTGTTTTCTGCTTCATGTAAGCCGGATTGAGGATAGCGCCTTCTTTTACGATCTCGCCGTCCACTTGCTTGGCAATACCTTTAACGATGTCGCCTTCTGCTACTTCTTCAGCCTGGGTGTATTCGCCGAAACGAGCGCAATAGGACTGAATCTGGTTGTTTACCATCTCGTCTGTAACATCGATGACATATTCGGTCAGTTTGTTTTTTCCTGTCAGTTTGGCGTCAAACTCCGGAGCTACAGCGATATCGAACATGAAGGTATAGGACTCTTCGTTATCGAGATCGATTTTCGGTGATTGCTCGCTTGGCAGCGGATCTCCGAGTACATTAAGTTTGTTGTCCTCGATGTGTTTCTGCAGGTTCTCTCCTACGAGTTTATTCAACACGTCAGCTAGAATACCCTTGCCGTACATTTTCTTTACCAAACCAGCGGGCACCATACCCGGACGGAAGCCCGGCATTTGTGCTTTGTGGCGCACTTCTTTGAGTTGCTTGGCAACTTCTTCCTGATAGTCTGCCGGCTCAATAGTCAGCGTTACAACAGCTACCAGATCTTTTAATTCACTTTGTTCAATTTTCATATGATAAAATTTTAAATCTTAAATCTCCAATTCAAAATACCTTATGCTCTCCCTGCGCGTTTGCGCTCGAGTTCATCAAGAATGATCTTGCGGATACGCATTGCATGCGGCGTTACCTCTACGTATTCATCCTCTTTGATATACTCTAAGGCCTCTTCCAGACTCATCTTGACAGGCGGCGGAAGAACGGCCTTGTCGTCCGCGGATTTCGAACGCATATTGGTCAGTTTCTTCGATTTCGTTACGTTGATCACGATATCGCCTTCTTTGGCATTCTCGCCAACTACTTGACCGGCATAAACCTCTTCTTGCGGTTCGATAAAGAATCGTCCGCGATCCTGCAGTTTATCGAGCGCATAAGCATACGCAGTACCTGCTTCCATCGCGATGAGCGAGCCGTTCGTACGTTTTACAATCTCGCCTTTCCACGGCTGATATTCCAGGAAACGATGGGCCATGATAGCCTCTCCTGCGCTGACATTCATCACGTAGGTGCGCATACCCATGATACCGCGGCTCGGGATAGTGAACTCCAGGTGTACGCGGTCGTTGACCATCTCCATCTTGGTCATTTCGCCTTTGTGGGTAGAGACAAACTCGATGATCTTTCCGCTACATTCCTCCGGAGTATTGACTGTAAGGCTTTCCACCGGTTCGCATTTCACACCGTCAATCTCTTTGACGATCACTTGCGGTTGACCAACCTGCAGTTCATATCCTTCGCGACGCATGGTCTCGATGAGTACCGACAGATGCAGTACACCTCGGCCATATACACGCCAGCTGCTCTCTTCCGCGCCTTTCTCTACGCGCAGCGCAAGGTTTTTCTCCAGCTCTTTATTCAGACGATCCTGAATATGGCGGCTGGTAACGAATTTACCGTCCTGGCCGAAGAACGGACTATCATTGATGCAGAACGTCATACTCATCGTCGGCTCGTCGATAGCGATCGGTTTGAGCGGTTCGGGATTCTCGGCATCGCAGATGGTGTCGCCGATCTCGAAGCCTTCAATACCTATGAGCGCGCAGATATCGCCGTTTTTGACCACATCCGTCTTGACGTGACCCATACCGGAGAAAGTGTGCAGCTCTTTGATTTTGGTTTTTACCATCGAGCCGTCTTTCTTGGCAAGCGTAACCGTTTGACCGTCGCGCAGTTCGCCTCTATGCACGCGACCGATTGCTATTCGGCCTACGTAGGAGTTGTAATCCAACGAGGTGATGAGCATCTGCGGCGTACCGGGATTC
>JAGCFY010000010.1 GCA_017649845.1 Paludibacteraceae bacterium | reverse complement strand
TTCTCGAATTTACCGCCCGGTTTCGCTCCTTCGTACAAGCCCATAAACACTTTGGCGCAATTGAGATCATCCAGAATACCGCCTCTCACCAGTTCGTCCAGTTCTGCTTCGTTCAGACTGTCAGCCCATTGCGCAAGCCCCAGATACCATGCATCCGCCCAAGCGGAGTCCTGATAATATTGCCATACATCAAGAATACCTTTGGCCACTACGCCGGGCACATAATCCCATGTAGCAGTATGCTCCGGGAGGGTAATGCCATTCGTAGCATTGGCATTGGGGAAACCAACGCAGTTATCCTTATTGTACCACGCGCTCATGCGCGCGTCAATCATCTCCCGGCTGTAGCACCGGGGCTGCTGTTTGGCGCAAGCAGCGAGAATCAATCCCGCTGCTGCCAAAACAAGTATCTGATGTATCTTCATTGTAATATTTTACCAGGGTACCGGGATACTCATGTTTCCTTAGGCCTCTTTGCGGCGGCGGAGGAAGCGCCAGCCGCCATAGGCCATAGCGAGAAGGAATAGCGGGATCAGGGCATCGCCGAGGGGCTGTTTGTCGCCTTCTTGTCCCGGAGTTCCGGAGTGTCCTCCTACTCTCCGTGGACCACTCGGCGCATCTGCAGCGCCCATATACGCTTCTTCATTGATTGTACCATCGCTATTGAGCATCGGGTTTTCCGCCCATTCAGACGAAGCATATGCGCTTGTAGATTGGAACGTAGCAGCCGGTGCAGTTACAGAGATGGTCTGTGCTCTGTATTCCGTGTTCTGTATTCCGCGATAACTATTCCTGTAGTCCACCGCCGAAGCCTGCATGACGCCAAGCGCCAGCAGAGTTATCAGCAATATAGATAATGTATTACGCTTCATCGTGTTTCTCTTTGTGTCTTTCATCTCTTTCTCCTCCCTTCTTTAGCGTACTACAATTTTACCTGTTGCGTCATACAGCACTCCGTTCAGCAAGATATACATCTTGTTATCTTTGATGAACTTGGTTGCTTTGACACCTCCGCTGCCATCTATCGGCTCGTAGCCGGTAGATATTCCCGGTGCTTTCCGCGTGAGCAAGAAGCGGTTATGCTCTCCCTTGTCAGGACAAGTGAAGGTATAGGTAATACCTGTCAGGATGCGGACATACATTCTCACATCCATATCAAGCAGATAAATCGCCTCAGCATTATCGTCATAATCGAAACGGAATGTATATTCACTATCCTCACCTGCCTTAAAACCAATCAGAGTGCCTTCATAATCATTGGTAGCTGTCACTGACTCATAGCCATTCTCCATGACCGTATAAACAGTAGGTGCAGCCTCGCCCATCACCACTTTCTCGCCGTCCCAACCTTCATCATATCCGGAAGAGAAGTCCTCCCGCTCCAGTACTACCAGACGATCGTCAAAGCGTTGACCGGATGCCCAGATCTTCAGTACTTCAGGCTTGTCATCTTGTGCCATCATACGACTTGGTGCATGCATCGGACCTGCGTTCACTTTATCGGTAGAACGGGCAGGACGTACATGACGGTCGTAATCCAGTGTCAGCGTACCTTCGCCACCATCACTGGTTACGGTAAAGGCTTGCAACGAACTGATGAGACTATCACCGGTGTATGGCGAAGAATGGATAGGAATAACCACATATGTACCTGTTTCGTAGCGATCATCTGTAGCATCTTCACCGTTTGCTTCATAGTCATAACCCGTATTGAAGAGATATACTTTCTTCACTAATCCGTCAAAATCATCATCCTCGAATTGCTTTACTTGCAGCGGAGCAGTCCAGCTGTTACCGAGAACGAGATCTGCGCCTGCAGGTACTGTGAAGGTTTGTTCACCTGTTTCTACCAGCGTTCCATCCATGTAATAGGTCTTGGTGCCTACTTGCGTAATCGTATAACCTACCCACGGATAGACAGCGCCCCGGTTAGGAACGACTTCCCATCCGCTGCAGTTCTCTGCCCATCGGTAGAGGTAACTATCATAGTAGTTACGATAAGCGCTGGAGTTGTCGTTAAACGGCACTGCCATATACTGCCAATTCCAGATATCTGCCTCATCTGTCGTAGCCTTCGAATAATAAGCTACTGTAGCCTGTGTATTTCCCTCCGCATTATCAAATATGAGTGTACCATTACCGGCTGTCGAAGACAGAATAGCCAGATCGCTTGTCGTTGTCGGCTTGCGATTCGTCACGCCAAAATTAGGTGCTGTCTCAATACGGCTGACACCTTCGTTGAGCACCAATGCACCATTCGCGCTAATCGAGATATTTCCTTCGCATTCGGTTGCGCCGGATTTATACCGGCCTGTTGTACCGCCGACAGCTATGTCCACAGAGGATGCATGTGCCGTTTGGCCGCTGCTGATCACACAAGGCGCCAAGATGATTGCCCGTACCGTCTGATCCGGCACTTTGCCTGCAGACCAGTTGGCTGCTGTAAACCAGTCAGTACTTGTACCATCATTACCATCGAAATAGTTGGAGCAATCCTCCAAGGACTCCATATCTGTCAGTAACAAATAGTGAAGGGCATTATTAATCACTTGTTTACCGGGGTCCGTTAATGCCGCCATGGCTTTGTTATTGATACCCAGAACCATCATACGCGCAGCCGGCTCCGCCTGACGCTCTATTCCGCCTTGCAGCGTCTCGTTGGCGATAGTACCGATGCCAAGCATACCTGCATTCACTTTGCCATCAAATCCTTGAAGCGCAGGCGTACCGGAAGCATCATCTTCATCATCTGTATCTGCATATCCGGGCACACCGTCTGCCGTCTGCGTATACATAGCGAGGCGCATGATATCCACGCCGTACTCGTCGGCAAACTGGATGAATGCCTCCTCG
>JAGCFY010000090.1 GCA_017649845.1 Paludibacteraceae bacterium | reverse complement strand
TTGAGATCCAGTGGTCTAATGGCGCAGAGCGGGCAAGCAGCGGAGAAGGATGGACTGTGCTGGATGATCAGGCTGCCGGAGCGCATCTCAATGCCGGACAAGGATATATCGTCTTTGCCGTTCCGTATAAATGGAATGGCACGCGGCAGAGCCGTGTGACACTTCGCTTCCCGATGACGGCAGACCTCTCTGCCGGCGAACTGCAAAAAAGCGCGCCGATAAGCCTGTACGAAGGAGCTATCACGTCCAATAATAACTGGAATTATCTCGGTAACCCTTATCTGGCGGCTTATACCTCAACTTCGGACAATATGATGATGACGGGTTATTATACGCCGACAACGTCATCACCCGAAGTGGATAACTATACCTATGTCAATGATGACTTGCGGTATATCACCACTTCTTCTGATTATTTCCGAACCTATACCCAAAGTCGTGCCGATAACAATATTGAGATAAAACCGTTCAATACCTTCTTTATCCAATCGGCTGTGACGGGTAACCTCACTTTTGCGCTCTCGCAACGTGCTCAGAATATGCCGCGGCGCATACATGCCGAGGATATGTCACAAGAGATAGCTTTCGGTCTTATCCTCTGCGCGGCTAATAGTATCGATCGTACCGGTTTGCTCTACGGAGAAACATTCACGGATGATTATGAGATGAATGCCGACTTGGTGAAACTATCGGGAAGTAATGCGGTTCTTGAGTTCTATTCGCTTGCTGAGAACGAAAAGCGGGCATTTAATGCCTTGCCTGCACAGGAGATGTCGCGTCCGGTACAACTGGGATTCCGTAATGCGCAAGCAGGCGAGATGACTATCGCTTTTGATAGCGCGCACTATTATACAGAATCCTTGAGTGCTGTCATCTTGACAGACCGTCAGACAGGACAAGTGGTGAATCTTCTGGAGGGAGAATACCGCTTCACTTCAGCCTCCGCAAAAGACGACACACGCTTTGTGGTTCATGCCGTTCGTGTTCCCTTGACTACAACCGGACTGAATGACCAACAGGCAAATACCCCAATGACCAATGGTATGTATGATCTCTTAGGCCGCCGAATTACTTCGGATATACTGCCGAGAGGTATCTATATCATTATGGAGAACGGGCAGAGCAGAAAGATAGTTATCCAATGAGATTTTTGCGAATCATATTGATAGGACTTTTCCTCTGTGCGCATCTGTCCATAACTCATGGCGCACCTGCGGCATCATCCGGAATATCTTTCCAGATGAATAGCACTTCGCATTATGTGCATCATGGTGCTACTCAGGAATCCGCAACTCCGCAGATGGCGGTATCGTCGATGCCCTTAGCAGCCAGGAATGTAGCAGGAGGTATGACAGCGGACCAAACCATGCGCTCGTTCTCTCCTCGCAAGGCAATCATCCATGATGATGACGATGATGGATATGGAGATGATGATTTGCGTCCGGGTTATGATCCCAATGATCCGTTCGCTACACCGCTTACCGATACTCCGTGGAGCCTTATGACACTCTTAGCGCTCTGCTATCTCACTTTTATTCTTTTTAGAGCCACTTCCCGGACTCGAGCATTGCACTCTGTTGTGCAATAATCGACAGAGCGTAGCGGCGGAGAACCCCCGGTTTCGAGGCCCTGGAAGTGAAAAAAGAGACCCAAAAGTCTCTTTTTTGCTCTTTTCGAGCCACTTCCCGGACTCGAGCATTGCACCATGTTGTGCAATAATCGTTCGAGTGAAACGAGATAAGACCCCCCGGATTCGAGGCCTATGAATGGCAAGAGAGAAGGCAAAAGCCTTCTCTCTTAGAGCCACTTCCCGGACTCGAACCGGGGACCTACGCATTACGAATGCGTTGCTCTACCAACTGAGCCAAAGTGGCCTGATCGTGTGCTACCACACCGTTCTCGCAAAAGCGGCTGCAAAATTACAACAATTTTTTGAAATACACAAGTTTTTCGGTAAAATATTTTGAACTTTGGCATATTTTTTGTAATTTTGCAGGCGGAATGCGACGAATAGCATACATATTGGTTGGTATTTTCGCTTGTATGAGCCTTCTCGCGCAGACGCACACGCGTATATATAATGAACGGGTGCGCACGTTGCGCGTAGAGAGAAGAGTGCTGATGCTGGATGATGGAGTAGTGGATGGTTCCGATCCGGATAATACGCTCCATATCTCGTTTGACGAGATGAGCCATGATGTGCATTTCTATACCTATAGCGTTAAGATGGCAGAGGAGAATACCTCGCTTTTGTCCTCGGAATATCTGCGGGGATTTACTACGCGGGATATAACCGACTATGAGCATTCCATCAATACCAGCCGCGAATATACGCATTACCGGTTCGATTTTCCCAACGAAGACATGGCGCTCACCAAGAGCGGCAATTACCTGCTGACAATCTACGAGGATGGATATCCGGAGAAACGGGTGGCGGAGGTGGATTTCTCCGTTGCCGAATCGCTGGTTAAGATAGAGGCCAATGTGCGTGCTAACACGGATATTGAGTTTAATGGACGATACCAGCAGGTGGATGTGGATGTTAATACCGCGGCGTTGGATATCCGTGATCCCCGCGAGCTAAAGATTGTAGTGACCCAGAATAACAGGATGGATAATGCGGTTGTCCTGACCTCTCCTACCTTTGTGGAACCCAAGCGCTTACGGTATATCAATAACTCCTCTTTGATCTTCGAGGGCGGCAATGAGTACCACCATTTTGATGCTTTCAGTTGTTTCTATGCCGGCACAGGTATTGATAGAGTCTATCACGAGATGGGCGATTATCATGCGCT
>JAGCFY010000089.1 GCA_017649845.1 Paludibacteraceae bacterium | reverse complement strand
GATGGTACGGTGCTGGAGTGTAAAACGATAGAAGGCATTCATGCCGGAGGAGGCGTGATTATCTGGGATGAGGCGCAGGGTAGGTATCGCTATGACCAACTCGGTGTCACGGATTTCCAGATGCTTGAGACCCGCGGTGTGCTAGTAATGGATACGCCCGATTTCGGCAAAATCGCTCTCGTCGCCGTCGGCGTCCAGCAAGTCTCCTCCGTCCAATGGACGATACCCTACACAGTACACTCTACACCTTTCACCCTACACCATACACCCTACACCATACACCAGGGTACTGAGTTAGGTTGCTTCCTCTTCGGTGGTAGCGACGTCGTCCTTTTCTTCGAACCCGGTCGTGCTCCGCATATCGCTCCCAAATCCGTCAAAGTAGGAGAAAAAATCGCTTAACTCTTGCATATATCAAAAAAAAGCAGTACTTTTGCGCAGATTTCCGAAAAATACGGAAAGATTTTTGAAATATTTCCTGTGTATGGATGAAATTTGAAGACTTATGGCAAAAAAAGAATTATTAAAGACATTAATCGCGCTGACACAAGCGGAATTGCCGTTTAATCGTATGGAGCGCGACGTGATATTACCTGAGAATCCGGATAGTATAATAACCGTTCCCGGTGTGCGACGTGCCGGTAAATCATCATTGCTCATGTTAGCTGTGAATAAGCTATTGGCAAACGGAGTCAAGCGCGAACAGATACTATGGATTAATTTCGACGATGAGCGTTTGACCGGCATGCAGACAGAAGAACTGGATGAAGTGCTAAGTGCTTATCGCGAGATGTTTCCGGACATGAACCTTAAGGACGTGTATATGTTCTTTGATGAGATACAGAATATCATAGGTTGGGATCTTTTTGTGCTGCGTGTCTTTAAATCCTATTGCCCACATGTGTATGTCACCGGAAGCAATGCTAAATTGCTATCCCAAGAGATATCTACAGCTTTGCGCGGATGGACTCTTGATTATGAGATGCTGCCACTAAGTTTTTCCGAGTACTGTCGCTTCACCCGCGTAGATGCACATAGTCATTTAGAGAGCGACAAAGCCAAACGATATGCAGCGATGGAGAACTATCTACATGGTGGTGCATTTCCGCAAGTGGTATTGGCACCGGATAAATCGACCAAGTTGAAGCGTTTGCAGGGATATTTCAACACGATGCTGCTGCGTGACTTGGCTGAGCGCCACAAAATAAAGAATATCGAAGGCTTGCGCTATTTTCTCAAGCGCATCATGCTCAATCTGACCAAAACAACCTCCATAAACGGCATCTTTAACGATATGCGTTCAAGTGGTGCCAATGTTAACAAGGATGATTTATACGACTGGGCTGAATGGGCTGTGGAGGTGTATATGTTTGTGCGTTACCCGAAATATAGCGCTTCACTTGTGAAGGAGAACCAATCACTTCGTAAGTACTACGTGATAGACACGGGTATGCGTCAGGCTGTGCTGATGCCGCAATCAACAGACAATGGCAAGTTATTGGAGAACCTTGTGGCGCTTGATCTATTCCGTCGTCGCGGCGAAGGACGTAAGATATTCTACTGGATGGAAAAGCATGAATGTGACTTTGTGGTGCAGCGGGAAGACTATGTGGAAGGGCTGGTACAGGTAACATGGGATATGACCGACGAGGATACGCGCAAACGTGAGATAGAGGGCTTAAAAGAGGCAGCGAGGGGAACGAAGTGTGGCAAACTCACTATTGTCACGCGCGAACAAAAAGAAACGATAGAGGAAGACGGATATCGTATAGAGGTCGTAGGAATAGAAGAATGGCTAACCCGATAATTCCTAATCAAATATGAAACGATATGCATTAATAACCGGCGCAAGCCGGGGAATAGGACGAGCAATCGCCATTGAGTTGGCGAAAGACGGCTGCTCGATCCTCTTGAATTACAAATCCAATCATGCGGCGGCTCAGGAAGCCAAGCGTCTGATTGAGGAAACCGGCGGCGAAGCCGAGCTGATGCCGTTCGATGTATCCCAACCCGATGCCATCAATGCCGCGCTGGATGCATGGTTCGCCGCGCATCCGGATGATTATATCGATGTGCTGGTCAATAATGCCGGTATTGTGGATGATGAGATCATGCTGGCGATGGAGCCGGAGCAGTGGCATCGCGTCATTGATGTGAACCTCAACGGTTTCTTCTATTGCACCCGCCGTGTGATTGAAGGGATGGTGGTTAATCACCATGGAAGGATTGTTAATATATCGTCAATAGCGGGGCAGGTTGGTTTCGCAGGACAGACCCACTATGCAGCAGCTAAAGCAGCGTTAGTTGGCGCCACTCGGTCACTGGCTGTAGAATTGGCTCCAAAAAGAATCACAGTCAATGCAGTGACACCGGGAACAATAGGGACAGAAATGGCGCAGCAGGGTGTTGAGAAAGGTGAGCAACTACGGATAGATATTCCTATGCGTCGTCTTGGCAAACCCGAAGAAGTGGCGTATTTGGTTTCTTTCCTTTGTAGCAATCGTACCGACTATATTTCCGGCCAAGTAATAGGTGTTAATGGAGCCGCATTATGAGAAGAGTAGTAGTAACAGGAATGGGAATATGGTCTTGCATCGGGCAGGACTTGCAAACTGTCACCGAGAGTCTTCGTCAAGGTCGCTCGGGAATTATCTTCGATCCGAAGCGAATCGAGTATGGTCTCCAATCCGGCTTGGTAGGCAATGTCCCTCGGCCGGATTTGAAGCCCTTGCTTCCTCGTAAGTTCCGCGCAACGATGTCCGAAGATACCGAGTATGCCTATATGGCTGCCCGCCAGGCCTTCGAACAAGCGGGCATATCGGATGAGTACTTACGGCAAAATGAGGTGGGGGTTATTTGGGGGCATGACGGGAATAGTGAACAGGTAGAAATGGCGCAGATAATGGAGAAGGAAAAAAATTCTTTGATGATAGGACCATATCAAATGGTTAAAAGCGGAGCATCAACAGTAGTCGTCAACTTTAATAGTATATTTCATTTGAAGGGGACGAGCTTTTCTATTGCTGCTGCTTGCGCGAGTTCTTCTCATTCTATCGGAGTGAGTACAATGCTGATAAAACAAGGTATACAAGATATCATGTTAGTAGGAGGTTCAATGGAAGTAGAAAATTTAGTGTACACAACGCAGTTGGATGCGTTGGGTATATTATCTCTTACACGATCATGCCCGTTTGATAAAAAGCGCGATGGATTTGTCATAAGTGGAGGAGGTGCGGCATTGGTTTTGGAAGAGTATGAGCATGCAAAAGCACGAGGTGTAAACATACTTGCAGAAGTTCTAGGATACGGATTCTCTAGTAATGATATTGGCAATATATCAAACGCAGATAACAAAGCAGAGTATCAAGCTATGTGTCAAGCAGTAGAAAAAGCAAAAATAATGCCATGTAATATAGATTATGTCAATGCTCATGGCACATCAACGCATCAAGGAGATTTAGAGGAAGCCAAAGCCCTCACCCGATTGTTCGGAAGTAAATCTTTCATCTCCTCCACAAAATCCATGACAGGGCACGAATGTTGGATGGCGGGAGCAAGCGAAGCCATTTATTCCATTCTCATGATGCAAAATAATTTCGTGGCACCGAATATCAATCTTGAAGATGTCATTGACGAGGCAAAAGATCTCAATATCGCCCGCGAAACGATATACGCGCCCATCAACACCGTCCTTTCCAATTCTTCCGGTATGGGCGGCACCAATAGTGCATTAATTTTTAGGAAATTATGAGGAGAGTAGTAGTAACAGGAATGGGAATATGGTCTTGCATCGGGCAAGACCTGCAAACAGTCACCGAGAGCCTTCGTCAAGGCCGCTCGGGTGTCATCTTTGACCCCAAACGAATAGAATATGGTCTCCAGTCCGGCTTGGTAGGCAATGTCCCTCGGCCCGACCTCAAACCTCTCCTTCCTCGTAAGTTCCGCGCCACCATGTCCGAAGATGCCGAGTACGCTTTTATGGCTGTTCGTCAGGCTATTCAAAATGCAGAACTCTTGGATGAATATATGCTTAATAATGAGGTCGGCTTGATTTTTGGAGCAGAATGTAATACAGAACGAATAAATGGTGCCAAACAAATGGAAATAGTTCATGATTCACAATTATTGGAAGGCAATAGCTTATTTAAAATTCATTCTTCTTCTGCGACTATGAATCTAAGCACTATTTTCCATATAAAAGGGATTAATTTGTGTGTTGCTGCAGCATGCGCAAGTTCTTCTCACGCAATAGGATTGGCTCAGATGTTTATAAGAGAAGGTTTGCAAGACATCGTGATTGTAGGCGGAATTAGTGAGGTGACCCCACTTGCTGCTGCTGGGTATGAAGCTATTGAAGGAATATCTCTGCAGAATGGTTCTCCTCAAAAAGCATGCAGACCGTTTGATAAAGAAAGGGATGGGGGGATTCAAAGTGGCGGTGGAGCAGCCTTAATCTTAGAAGAATATGACCATGCAAAAAAAAGAGGCAGTAATATAATTGCAGAACTTGTAGGCTGGGGCGCCTCTTCTGATGGAATGGAAAATTTGACAACCACATGTGGTGAAGGAATAAGCCGTGCAATAAAAAGAGCATTACTCTCCGCTAATCTTTCTAGAAATGATATTGATTATGTCTGCGCGACGGCTTTGTCGGATATTAATAAAGATAGACAAGAAGCAATAGCTTTGTCTGAAATATTTGGTCATACGAAAACATATATCAGTTCAACCGAATCGATGACCGGACATGAAAATATAATGGCAGGAGCAAGTAAGAGTATTCATACATTGCTTATGATGCAGAATAATTTCGTGGCTCCTAATATCAATCTTGAAAACGTTATTGATGAAGCAAAAGATTTAAATATAGCAAGAAAGACGGTGTTTACAACAATAAACACAGCAATTGTAAATTCCTCCGGCATGGGCGGCACTAATAGTGCATTAATATTTCGCAAAATCTGAAAAAAACAGATAACTGACAACTGATAACTTTATACAATTATGACCCAACAAGAAATCCAAGAAAAGGTAAACGCCTTTCTAACAGATCGATTGGAGTATGAGCCATCCGCCATTACTCCCGAAGTAGAGCTCAAACGTGACCTCGGTATGACTTCCCTCGATGCGGTAGAGACTTCCATCTTTATCAAGCGTACCTTCGGCTTCCAACCCGAGCGCGGCGCTGTTAAGACTTTGGTCACAATCCAGGATCTCTACGACTACATTGAGAAAAATAGCTGACCACTGATAACTGATAACTGATCACTGATGGCTGAAAACTACTTAAATATCCTCGCGGAAACCATTCGCAATAACTGGGAACAACCTGCTCTCACGGATTTCTATCTTACGGAGGACGGAACCGCTCAGGACACCTCCCGTGGCAACCACTATACCTACGGCGAGATGTACGAGGAACTCTGCCGTGTGGCAGAGCTCCTTACCTCACTTGGCCTGCAGAAGGGCGACCATGTCGCTATCTGCGGTGCCAACTCCGCCCATTGGACAATCGCTTATCTCGCGATCGCCAAGATGCAGGGTGTCTCTGTTACCGTCATGCACTCCTTGATGCCCGAAGAGATAGCTCGCTTAATCGATTTCTCCGATGCCAAGGCCCTCTTCACGGATGAAGATATATGGGAGGAATTGAAGAGTCAGCCTATGCCGCAAGTGGGAAATGTGATAGGTCTCGAAAATTGGCAAATTTTGCGCGGAGAAAATCTTCCAATTTCCAATTTCCAATCTCCAATCTCCAATTCCGATTGCGGCTTCCCCCAATCTGCTCCCGATGAACTGGCTATGATTTGTTTTACGTCCGGGACGTCAGGTAGTGCAAAAGGGGTGATGTTGAGTTATGGAAACATCAGCAATAACGTTAATGATTTCCATAATTTGCATCCGAAAAGTTCGAATAACATGTACTTGTCTCTATGCCCATTTGCTCATTTGTCCGGATTCATTGGGGATTTAATGTCGCAAATAACATTGCATAAGAATATACATATACCGGGTAATGTAATGCATACAAAAGGTATATACTCTGCGATGTTATGTGTAAAACCATATATGTATATATCTGTACCTCAGGTGTTTAAATCTTTGTATGAAAAGTATAAAGAACAAATATTCGAAGACATAAAATCTTTTTGCAATTTGATTTTTGTAGGTGGAGCAGCTATAGAAAGAAAAACAGAACAATGTGTTCAAAATTCGCCCATTCCCTTGGCAATAGTATATGGACAGACAGAAACAGGAGCAAGCATAGCAATTTCTCCGTATAAAAAGCACCGTTTAACATCTTGTGGTAAAATAGTCGAAGGCATAACTTGCCGCATCTCCCCCGCCGGTGAGATCCTGGTTAAAGGCGAGAATGTCATGCTCGGCTATTACAAAGACCCCGAAGCGACTGCCGCCAAGATTGACTCCGACGGTTGGCTTCATACCGGCGACAAAGGCCATCTGGACGAAGACGGCTATCTCTACGTGGAGGGCCGTCTCGAGCAGGACATTATCGTCCTGCCCAATGGCGAGAACATCCGCCCGGACCATATCGAGGCGCTCATCAACGCCCTCCCCGAAGTCTCCGAATCCATCGTCCTCGCCCGTGATGGCAAATTGGTGGCTATTGTCGTGCCCCAAATCACCAATCACCAATCACAAATCACAAATACGGATTTACGTCGCATTATATTGCGAAATGTAAATCCGTCCCTCCCCCTCTTCTCCCAGCTCTACGACGTTGAGATATCCGATACCCCGCTTCAGCGCACAGAGAAACAGACGATAAAAAGGTATCTCTATAAATAAAAAGCGCAGAAAAATGCGCTTTTTATTTGCATATATCAAAAAAAAGCAGTACTTTTGCAGCGATTTTTTCGTGACGTAAAAGCCGTGACGTAAAATACGATATAAATAACAAGTTTAAAATCAGCATATTATGAGAGAGGATGCTCTGTATTTTAATCCGTTTTCTATCACGTCTTATATAGGACCGGAGTATTTCTGCGACCGTATAAACGAGACCAACGAATTAGCGGATGCTTTACGCAACAGGCGTAATGTGACGTTAATTAGTCCTCGTCGTGTTGGCAAAACGGGATTGATTCAGCATTTATTTCGTTCACTGGAATCCAAACAGGTGCATTGCATCTATGTGGACTTATTCAGCACATCTAATCTGCAGGAATTTACGAAGGTCTTTGCAGAAGCAGTACTGAGCGCCCGTATTACCCCTTATTCTGAGCGCGTTTGGCAAGAAATCACCCATTTCTTTGCTTCGTTACGTCCGGTCATTACGCCCGACCCGGTAAGCGGGATTCCTCAATGCTCGATTGATATTCAGCCTAAACGAGAGGAATGGACGTTGCAACAGATTTTTGCCTATCTGGAGAAATCCGAACAGCCGTGTTATATTGCGTTGGATGAGTTCCAGGTCATCGCTGAGTATCAAGACGTAAAAATGGAGGCATTGTTGCGCAGCTATATCCAGCAATTGACAAATGTGCAGTTTATCTTTGCCGGCAGCAAAAAACATATGATGACTGAGATGTTTGCATCTGCCAAGCGTCCGTTCTATCGCAGCTCTCAGATGATGAATATCGATGTGATAGATGAACAGCAGTACTATCAGTTTGCAGCCAAGCATCTTTCCGCAAACGGTCAGCAGATAGATGAAAGTACTTTTCATGAGCTCTACCAACTGGTGGATGGCTATACGTGGTTTGTACAGGCGCTCTTAAACCGACTTTATCAGACCAAGAATCCGCAAATAGATTTTAATACCGTGTTGCAAACGCTAAACCGGATATTACAAGAAGAAGTGATTTCGTATCAAATGTATTGCCGGTTAATTACGGATCGTCAATTACGTGTTATTCGTGCTATAGCGAAAGAAGGGATCGTAAAAGAACCGGGTAGTAATGCCTTCCTCCAGAAATACCAACTGGGTGCGTATAGTACAGTCCGAGGGGCTATTCTTGCGATGGTTGAGAAAGAATTGCTGTACCAAAAAGAAGATGGCAGTTATGTTGTGTATGACAAGTTCTTTGGTCATTGGCTAAAGAAGTAATCGTTCCCCTTGTGAGATAAGAAAAAAATGAAAATCTCTGATCAATATTTAGATGGTGAACGCCCTCTCTATGAGAGCCGTGACTTGCAAATCTCCCGTGTTACTATTGGCGAAGGTGAGTCGGGACTCAAAGAGTCTCGCCGTATCGAAGCCGTCGAGTGCCGTTTCGAAGGCATGTATGTCATCTGGGAGTGCGAGGACGTCACCTGCCGCAACTGCTATTTTGCGCCCTCCGACCGCGCGCCGCTCTGGTATTGCCGTGATCTGCGGCTCTTTGACTGCCTCATCGATGCGCCGAAAGCCTTCCGCGAGATAGACCGCCTGACGCTCGAGCGAATCAAGATGACCGATGGCGCGGAGGCATTCTGGTACTGCCGCTCCGGCGAGATCTCCGACCTCCGGATAGAGCAAGGGACATACGCCTTTATGCATGCTGACCAATTGCAAATCACCAATTTGCATCTGCAAGGTAAATATACCTTCCAGTATGCGAAAAATATCGAGATCCATAATGCCGTGCTGGATACCAAGGATGCTTTCTGGAATAGCGAGAACGTTACCGTCTATGATTCCGAAATCAATAGCGAATACCTCGGTTGGTACTCCCGAAACCTCCGTCTGGTTCGTTGCCGCATCTCCGGCACCCAACCCCTTTGCTATTGCCAGAACCTGATTCTGGAGGACTGCTCTTTTGCACCCGATGCCGATCGTGCCTTCGAGAAATCCTCCGTCCGCGCTACCATCCGCGGCGAGATCACCTCTATCGTCGATCCTCTCCCCGGGTCTGTGATAGACCATATTCATTGAATACGATTTTTAAGATTTTTCTATTATGTAACATTTTTTATTCGATAAAATTCAAAAATCGATTTCCTATTATTAAGAACCATTTGGACAAAAATCGTTTTTCGATTATATTTGCATAAAATTT